>JANTFY010000050.1 GCA_024763185.1 Gammaproteobacteria bacterium
TGACGCGGGAGGCCACCTGATGCCGGTGATTGCTGAAATGGTTCGCAACAGTGGATTAAGCGCCGAATGGAAACGTATCGAGATTCTCGCTTCATGCCTGCTGGAATCACGTGCGGACCGGGAACCTCCCGAAGCCTTGATCCAGCAATTACGCGATAGCCAGCACCAGGTCGAGTTTTTACGCCGCGAACCCAGCAACTGGGACCAGGTGGCGATACAAGACCTGCCCGAACTGGCGAAGGACATCCTGGCCAGTGTCTATGCAACGGTGGTCAATCCTTCAGTCGTGCTGATGTTCCAGGATTTGCAACAGTCCAACGGCATCCATCCCACTCTGGCATTCCTGCATCGTTTACTGGCACTCAATGAGCAGGAATACCAGACAGCCCAGCAACTGACCGACCGTCAGGGTTTGCTGGTCAAACGGGGCCTGCTGTTGGTTGAGGGCGAAGGCCCGATGTTAACGCTCAAACCCCACCCGGCTGCCCTGCCCACTATTACCGGCCTGCCTCAGCAACGCCTGTTTATTCCCGGCGCGGTGCAGATAACCCTTGATGCCGGCTGGGATGACCTGATCATCCCTTCATCGCAAGGCAAGATGTTAAAGGAATACCTGCACTGGATTCATTATGCAGACCAGGTGGTCAACGAATGGGGTGGCCGCGAACCGGGTGGCCCAATCGCCCTGTTCAGTGGCCCTTCCGGCACCGGTAAAACCTTTGCTGCCAGTGTCATTGCCAATGAACTGGGCTGGTCGCTGTATCGTGTTGACCTCGGCTCGCTGATCAGCAAATACATCGGGGAAACCGAAAAAAACCTGAACGCCCTGTTCGATGCCGTACAGGGGCAGAAAATCCTGCTCCAGTTCGATGAAGTCGATGCCATCATGGGCAAGCGGGGTGAAGTCAAGGACGCCCGCGATCGCTATGCCAATATGGAGGTCAGCCACCTGTTATCGCGCATAGAATTGCACCAGGGCCCCTGTATCCTCACCACCAACCTGCGCAAGCATATCGACCAGGCCTTCCAGCGTCGCTTTCATTTTGTCGTGACCTTCCCGCGCCCCGAGGTGAAAGAACGCCTGGCATTATGGCAACGCCTGATACCGCCCCAGGCCCCCATCTCTGACGATGTCGACCTGGCCCTGGTTGCCGAAGCCGTTGCCCTGTCCGGTGGCGAGATTCGAAATGCCGCCAATCACGCGGCCATCATGGCCGCCGCACAACAAAAACCGATCAGCCTGCAACACATCACGGTCGGGGTTTGGCGGGTATTGCAAAAATCCGAAGGCCAGACCCGGCCCAATCAGCTCAGGCAACTGGCTCACTATTTACCCAAAGAAATCATATCGGCAGAGCTCACATGACAAACCGAGATATCAACATCGACAGCCTGACCATCAGACTGGCATCCGGCTGGCACGGAGACCCAACCTACCTGGCCAAAAAAATAGCCGACCAGATCCAGGGCCAGGCGGACCAACTGACCCGCTGCAAACAGATGTCGTTTTCACTGCAAGGACCTTTCGCCAGTCAAGCTGGCAAAGTGGCCGATAAGTTTTCCGATCAGTTAGCCAGTGAGTTGAATAGCCCTAAACAACGCTCTCGAAACACAGGGGGGTATCATGATTAAAACGGCCAAGGGCATGTTGTTTGAATATGCGTTAAGCCTGCCCCCGCTGGTAGTCGCCTTCGACTTTAACCCGGAGTCACTGACGCGCACCCGTACGGTCAGCATTGACAGCAGTTCCATGCCCATTATCGATTTCAAGACCCCGGGAGAAGCCAACCGCATTGCCCAGGGCGCAAGCGTGGCAGCGGAAACCATCAGCTTCGACATATTGCTGGATGCGACCGACAAGCTCAGTGATACCAGCGACCCGATGCATGCCGTTGCAGTCGTCTCCGGCATCGAGCCGGAAATAGCCGCCTTGCGCAGCATGCTGGAGCCCAAGGTATCAGGGCCCGGCCCTTTTCAGATAATGTCCTCGCTCGGTGGCGGAGGACAACATGCCCATGAAAGGGATGAGCACCTGTCCATACTGTTGTTTGTCTGGGGCACCCATATCCTGCCCGTCTTCATGACCAACCTGACCATTGAAGAACAGGCTCACCTGCCATCCCTGAAACCCTATCGGGCCAAAGCCAGTATCAGTCTGCAGGTGATTGAAAGCGACAACCCGTTTTATCAGGTTGAACAGGTTCAGCGCATGGTGATGTCGACCGCCAACCTGTTGAATGTACCTTTACCTTTTTAGAGCGGAGAAATTACGATGCGTAGAAAAGGCTCCAGATACGAACACAGCAAAGCATTCGCTGACGATAAAAAATTCGCCGGTTTTCGCGAACGCAAACTGGGCCTGCCAGCGGGCATCGTCGAACACACGGTGTTGCACAGCGACCGCCAGGACCAGCTCGCCAATGCCTACTATAAAAATGACCGCCGCTGGTGGCGCATACTCGACGCCAATACCGAGTTTCTATACGGCTTTGAAATGCTTGATGAACCCATGTATGGCGATGTGGTGTCCATCCCCGCAGCACGGGAGAAAAGAGAATGAGCCTGGCTGCTTTCCTCGGACTGGAATCACGCAATCCCGGCGAATGCATCGTCAAGATTGGTGGCAGTGAATTTTCCGAATTCTATCCCAACCTGCAGCGGACCGAAGTACGCATGACGCGCAAGGGCAGCGCCCAGGCCAAGCTCACCTTCGCCATGATCCGCCATGAAGGCCGTTATGACCTGGCCGAAGACAGCCGCATCAGAACCTGGGCAGAGATTGAGATCATTGTGGTGTTTGGAGATTCGGAACAACCTTTTTTCAAGGGCTACATCCAGCAGATCGATACCGACCTGCCTGAACAGGGCCATGTTGCCACGGTCACCCTGACCTGCCAGGACAGCATGGCGGCCATGGAGCGTAATCAACGCAACCGGCAATGGGAGGAGCGCACCGACCAGGACATCATCAGCGAAATTATCTCGGCCTATAACATGTCACTTAACACCGAGCTGCCGCCTTCAGCACCCAACAGCCACCACCAGACGCAAACCGATTACCGGTTTATCCGCAGCCTGGTCGGGCAAAGCCACGAATGGTATCTACGCAGCAATGCGGCGGGTGTACAGGAGTTCTTTTACGGCCCACCGCGAACCACGGCCGAGGCCAGCGGCACCAATATCATGGTCGATGCCGGCCGGGACACCAATTGCAGTGCATTCAATGTCAGTTACGACGGTTATACACCGGATCGAATCCGGGTCAGTACAGCGCCATTAAGCGGCGATGAAATCAGCATTGCCGAGGAAAATTCTGCAGTGCAGTTAATGGGCAGCACCCCTGCTGATTCCTCACAAAGCGGCCTGGAGGAGTTTACCTGGAACCAGCCACCCGGAAACGGCAACAACGAACAATCGGCACAGGCATCCGCCCAGGCCAATGCTGACGAGAATGCTTTAAAACTGAAGGCTACCGGCAAACTGATCGGTACCGCCTATGGCCAGTTATTGCTGCCGGGCACCATGGTCGAAGTCGGTGGAACCGGCAACAATAATGGCAAATGGTACGTCGATACCACCACGCATAACTTCGACAGCACTGACTATGTAGTCGACTTTCAACTTATACGTAACGCAGCGGCAGGTGACGAACAAAGTTCCGAACATATCCTGTCAGGAATACTATGATGGAAACCGAAGTTAACCGGCTGGTCACACGCTCTCAGGAACAGTACTTTGGCAAGCACCGCGGTTTCGTGGTCGATAATGTAGACCCGGAAAATCGTGCCAGAGTCACCTTAACGGTGCCTTCGGTACTGGGAGAAGAGGTCACCCTGTGGGCAGAACCCTGCCTGCCTTTTGGCGGGCTTACCGACCAGGGCTTGTTCATGGTGCCCGAGGTTGGCGCCCAGGTGTGGGTTGAATTCGAGGAAGGTAATGTCAGCCTGCCGATCTGGACCGGTACGGTCTGGCAGCAACCGGAAGATGTGCCGACCGAGGCCGCTGATCGATCTCCGCATATGCGCCAGCTCAAAACCCCTTCCGGGCATATCCTGTCGTTTGACGATACCGAGGGCGAAGAAGAGATTCGCCTGTTTCACCCGGCGGATGCAGAACTCAAAATCGATCCCGAAGGCGTGGTGCAGATTACCGACGCAGCAGGGGCCACTTTAACCATGGACGCAGCCGGATCATCCATCGAAATCGCCGATAGCAACGGCAATACCCTGGTGATGGAAGCCAGCGGCACCACGGTCACCGACAGTAACGGCAACAAGATAGAAATGCAGGGCAGCGGTGTGACCGTCAGCAGCAGCGCCATGGTGACGATTGAAGGCAGCATGGTCAATGTGGGCGGCTCAGGCGGTGAACCACTGATCAAGGGGCAGAGCTTTCTTAGCCTGTTCGCCACGCACATGCATACCTGCACGGCTCCCGGCTTACCCACCTCCCCTCCCATTCCGCAGGGAGAATTCAGCACCCTGAGTACCACGAGCATGGTGAAATAACATGAATAAACTGACCCGTACCAGGATTAACAATCGCGATTACATGAGCTTTCCGTTCAGTATTGGTGACCAGGGTTCCGCCATCAGCAGCCGTCACCAGCATGTACGCGAACAGATTGAACAGATCCTGTTTACCAACCCCGGTGAACGCTGGTACCGCCCCGACTTCGGTATCGGTGCCCGGGCCCTGGTGTTTGAACCCAACCAGCAGGCATTGTGGGAACTGGTCAAAAAACGCCTGCTGGCGACCCTGGCCGAGGCATTGAAAGGCGAGGTTCTGGCGGAGTCCCTATCGGTCGATGTCGAAGGCGATCAAGAGAAACTCAAGATCTTTATCAGTTACCAGATAGCAGCCCTGCAGCATTCTGAAAAGCTGGAATTTGTGCTCAATGGAGATGAATAATGGCAGATGAACCGGTCGTCAATATCGAGTATGCCGAAGGTTGCGGCGACTGCGGCAAGCGTCGCGTAGATCTGCCTGCCGCTCTGCCCCAACCCGGTGACGATTTTGACTGGGATGTACGCGATTACGATGGTTACCGGCTGTTCATGCTCGAAGAACTGGCCGCACGTTTCCCGGAACGCCCCAACTGGACCCCGGCGGATATGGAAGTCGTGCTGGTGGAAGCCCTGGCCGTTGTGCTCGACCAGTTATCCGATATGAACGACCGTATTCAGGCCGAAAGCTATCTGCACACCGCACGCAAACCGGATACCGTGCGCCGTCTGCTGCAAATGATCGGGTATGACCCGAAACTGCATATCGACCGCGCCATGCTGGCACGCATCAAGGACCCGGAAGAAATGCAAGACTACCCGGATATCGAAGTCACCGACCAGGAACTGGAAACCCTGTGGCGTTACTATCCCCACCTGATGCAGGAAGCCAAACACAAGGGCCCGCGCTCGATACACCAGCAGCGCCGCATGGTGACCCTGGAGGATTACCGCAACCAGCTATTGGCGCACCCCCTGGTGCTGGATGTCGATGCCTATTCGCGCTGGAGCGGGTCCTGGCATACGCATTATGTGGCGCTGAGGCTGATCAACAACCTGAAACTCGACGACATTCTCGACATCGATAATATCGTTCCCCATTTTGACAATCCTGACCAACAAATCGAACTCTACCAAAGCTTCACCAGGGACCTGATCAGCTATTACCAGCAGCAGGAAATTGAGGGCAGCGAAATACCCGACATTGAAGGACGCAGCAGCCGCTTTTTAATCCAGGACATCATTAAACGCCAGCGTTTGACCGGGCAGGAAGTGATTCTGCAGGATGCCACCCTGGTGGGCATCGTTTTGTCCATTTCCATACGGCTTGATGAAGACTTCTACCGCTCTGAAATCGATGCCGCGGTACGTGCCGCCCTGCTCGACCCCGGTGCAGGTTTGTTTGCCCCAGGAAATCTCAAATTCGGCGAAGATGTGGTAGCCAGCGATATTATCGAGGTACTCATGGCACTGGATGGTGTTGAGTCGGTCTGCCTCAACCGCATGAAACGCATCGGTTCCATTTTTGCCGATCAATCCGGTACAGGTCGCATCGTATTGCAGGGTCATGAAGTGGCGGTACTGGAAGATGATGTAACCATGCAACAACACGGCTCCCTGAAACTGACCTTACACGGAGGCAAGCCGGGATGAAACTGAATGATAAAAAAGACCTGACGCGCTGGAACCGTGCCGGCTTGAGTGAATTTAAATATATCCATGGCAATGCGATTACCTACCTGGAAACCCTGCGCCAGCAATTGGCAGAGGAATACGACCGCGGCAATAACCAATCGACCTGGTCGGAACTGGTGGAACGTTTTCCGCCCAAAGCCAATGAAACCCTGTTGCAGAATAACAAACGCCTGAGCGCCCAGTATTACGACGAACGTCGCGACTATGCCTGGGAGATTCTGCGCAGCTTCAGCCGCAGCACCCATATTCTGGGCGAATACATCAATGCCTACGCCAATGAGGGCTATCTGCCGACTGCCGTGGAGTGGGATAATGTACGCAAACTCGTCGCCCTGCTGGACTACAGTCCGGCCCCGCCTGCGTCTGCCGAAACCACCATCGCCCTGCTGTTAAAAGAGGGTCAAAGTGGAATCATTGAAAAAGGCTTTGCGGTTAAAAACAAACCGGGTAAAGGTGAATCCACGGTTATTTTCGAAACCCAGGAAAAACTTGAAGGCCACGCTGATAACAATCGCCTGCAACTTAAGGACTGGGATAAAAACTTTACTGTCCTGAAATCCTTTGCAAAAAAACGGGGCAAGAAATCAACCCTGCGATTTTACCTTCAGCAGCTCAGCGATGATATCAATGTTGGTGACCTGGGTATCCTGGCGTCATCCAGCACAGGCATACCGGTCAAGGTCAAGGCTTTTAAAGACGATTCAGCCAATCCCTATATTGATCTTAAATTACTGGCCAACACCAGTATCAAATCCTTCGCCAGGTACGACACCACGCTTTACCTGCAGCCGGCATTTGTGGCCTCGCCGCTAGCCAATGGGCCGGCAAGTGCCCGGCTTAAGAAAGAGGCCGCAATAAGTGTTGACGAGGTCATATTCGCCCGCAAAGGCAGCAATTGGAATGCCCGGCATGTTGCCAAAAACGAATTGGGGCATATTGAATTTAGAGATTTCACCGGTTCCGTACAGGAAAATGAAAATCTGTACCGCTCCCGCAACCTGACACGCACAACAAATTCCAAAATTGGCTCTGGCTATCTATACGTTTTACCTAAAGATTATTCCAACACTTATAACTACTTTGTTAACAACAAACTGGTGAAACAAAACGTCACTATCAAGACTGTCGCAGTTGATGATGAAGTCAATATGAAAGTGATCTTTGGCAACTATGGCAAGGAGCTCTATTACCCCGGCACCATTAAAGAAGCCAGCACCTCGCAGGCCGACCTGAAAGATCTCCGATTTGCCGGCAAGGTATCCGATGTGGCATCAGGCAACTGGGCCATCGTTGAATCATCCGGCAAAACCCGCTTCGCCTGTCTGATTGAAGATATCGCTATTGATGAAAAATGGTTTACGCTGAATCTGAAAAACCCACCCAAAAGCGTTTCCCTGTTACGCTCAACATTCAAACTCGCGCTCAGGCATCGAGACTATAACGTCAATAACCGCTCTGCCTGGCAAGCGGCGAGCACGCAGTCCTCAACCATTGTTGAACTGCAAAGTGCATCTTTGGCGGGTCAACTCAAGCTCGGTCAAAAACTGATCTGTGCCTGCGACAAGCAGGCCGTGGTGGTTGAGCTTAAAGAGATCAACGCCAACCGTTTACACCTTGCACCGGCCTTTCATCTGCATTCGGATGCAAACGATTTCACCCGCCACAACACGATTATTTATGCTAATGCCGTGCGAGCCACCCATGGCGAGACACAACCGCAGAAAATCGTTGGCAATGGCGATGCATCGCAGAGCAATCAAAGCTTTGAACTGACTTCAGACAGCATTTCCTGGATTGCTGATTCCACCTTCAGCACCGGCGTACGTGCCGATCTTGTTTTAAGCGTGGGACAAAGAGTCTGGCAACAGGTTGAAGATTTATCCCTGTCCACCGGGGAAGATCATCACTACCAGGTCACGATCAATGAAGACAATATGTTATCGGTTTGTTTTGGCGACGGCCGCCATGGGCGGCGATTACCGACCGGGGTCGATAACATACGCGTACGCTACCGTGTGGGTTATGGTGAAGACGGAAATCTCGATCCACATAAGCTGGTCAAGATTGCCAAACCGGATAGTCTGGTGGATGACTTTGTGGCCCCCCTGGCCAGTAGCGGTGGCGCGCAAAAGGAATCCGCCAGCTCCATGCGGGAAAGCGCTCCGGCCACGGTGCTGGCACTGAAAAGATCCGTTTCCATTGAAGATTTTACCCATCTTGCAGCCAATCACAGCATGGTATGGCAGGCCCGGGCCTTCGAGAAAATGCCGGATCGACCCGCACGTCCGAAGATAGAAGTTATTGTGGTAGCCGCGGGCGGCAAGGAGTTTATCACCAATTCCGATACCGCAAAGCTGATTCGTAATTTCCTGGTGCAACATTCCGCACCCGATACACCCATCTCGGTTGTTTCCTACCAGGCCCTGCACATGAAGCTAAAGCTGTCGATCATGGTCGATGAAAACGCCTATGACAAAAAACAGGTGGAACTGGCCGTGGTCGATCACCTGAAAAGCCAGTTGGGTATCCAACAGCGCAAACTCGGTCAGGCCCTGTTCCGAAGTGACATTATTGCCCTGCTGGAACAGGTGGAAGGGGTTGAAAACGGTCATTGTGAAATTCTTGCCAGCCCTTTTGCAGGATTGGCGGCGACCAGTCAACCGCGATTGCATAAAGGTGATGACGGCCTTATCCGTAAGGTCGCCATTAAACCGCATCAGCTGATTTACCTGGACAATGACAAGTACCCGGTGCAAATCAGCAGCGTGACATACGAGCTATAGGAGCATGACATGAGCGGCACAATCAGTAAAAAGTTCGACCATGCTAAACTGCTCTACAACATCCTGCCTGCGGTTTACCGGGAACGCGATCAAAACAGGGATTTACAGAAATACCTGAATGGCACGGGTTTATTGCTGGACCAGGTCCACAGTACCCTGCTACAACGTTATGCCGATATCTTCCCTGATAGTGACCCGGCCTTTGACATCAATTCCCAGACCTGGTTGCTACCGTACATGGCTGCTCTGCTGGATGTGCGCCTGGTCTCCCCTACTGTTAAAGGGCAACGTGAAGAGATTGCCCATGCCATAGCCTGGCGCAAGGCCAAGGGCACGCTGGACGTTGTCGACCAGGTCGCCGAAGCCATTGGAGGCATGGAAGTCGTGGTGCATGAAGGCTGGAAAAGAGTGGCTACCACCGCTCGCGTGGGTATGCCTCTTCTGCCCGTTGATGCCTATGGTTATAACCCCGTCCACGCATACAGCAATGCGTTTACAACCTATCAGCAAACCCGGCAACCCGACTTGGCCCCACTGTGGGCCAGGCATCCGGCCCTGCCGGGCGGCACGGTCGATTTACGCTGCCAGGGCGCAGCCGTGGCCGCAGAAAAAGAAAACCCGGCAGCCATTACCAGCCGGATTGGCCAGCGTGAATACCGCTGGCGACAAAGCAGCCTGCATGGCTCACAAAACTGTAACCCGGGGCACAGCATTTTACCGGTTGACAATAGGATTACGGACTGGATCCCGGGATATTTTGATGACCCATCGGTGAGGACCGTGGACTTGCGCAAACCCAACTGGAGGCAGGGGCATTTTCATCCCAAACAGGTACTGTTATTTGCCGCCACACAGCCGGGTTTTTTTGAACCCTTACCCGCCAGTAGACGCTTTCAATGGAGTGAAGCCTTATTCGAAAATGACGACTTTCTGGAAATTGCCCGTATTGAAATTAACGGGGATAAAACGGTATTTCGCAATAAATCGCTCGACCAGGGTCCGTTTCAACCGATCATGATCCGACTGCGGGTCAAACTGGAACAGGTACCCAGCGGCACCGGGCCGGTTGATCCAAAGGTATGGCGCTTTGAAGGCTTTGTATTCAGCAACACGATTGAAGTGGATAGCGGACGACTTGAGCTGGAACAATGCGCGGTACTTGCTGCCGAGGTACACAGCACCGACCTGGAGGGCGCCGTGATAGTTGCCGCCAATTGCCTGTTCAAGCGCATACAGGCCGCCAAAAGCCTGATTCAAATGCAGTACTGCACGGTTTTGACCAGCACCATCGCTGAAAAGCTATACGCCACGGATTGCATCTTTAACGGATTGATTCGTCGTCATCATGACACGACATCGGAGCCGGGCGAAGGCTGTTTGCGTTATTCAGCGATCCTGCCCGGGCAGGCCGATGGAGAGCTCCGCTTTTTTAACGAACAGCGCTTAAGTGCCGTGTTTCAAAATACGGATTTTGGCCAGCCCGGTTGTGCCGTTTTACATCCGGCCAGTGCGGCGGAAATTTCAGCCGGCGCAGAAGATGGTGGTGAGATGGGTGCTTACCACCATTTACATCTGGCAGCCCGGCAACGCGCGGTGATCAAAAAACTCGATAACTTTCTGCCGGCTGGAATGAAAGCCGTCGTTATTCCCGATCTTTCTCTGCATGACCTGCCGGGCGAGATCATCGATGACGAAGAGACAGATTGAATACATATTAAGGGATGGAACAACCATGAAAACACAGATATCAAGAAACAGTAGACAGCCATTAAAAAACTACTCATCGGTTTGCCATCAACAGGGAAGAATGCTGACCGACTCGGACCTGACTGAACAGGCCTTAATCAGCAGGGACCGCCTCAATCAGGCCCTGCGCGATGTGATCGGTAGCGGCACGCCCCGTCACCAGGCTTTATTACAGGTTGATTCATTCGGCGGCAGTGTGGTGCCGAGCCTGCACTGGGGTCGGGCTTATGTCGATGGTGTACCCGCCGAGGTCGTCGCTGGCCGGGCCGCTGAAGGCGAGCCTGCGGTCGATCCTGATCTGTTCGATTACAGCCATCAGCTTTATTATCCCGAAGCGCCACCTTTACCGACCACGGCTTACCGTCTGTACCTGGATGTATGGGAGCGGGCCGTGACCTGGCTGGAGGATGACAAGCTGCGCGACCCGGGCTTACATGGTGCCGACACAACCACACGCACCCAGACCATGGCCCAGGTCAAATGGTGTGATACCAACACCCAGCCATTATGCCCCGGGGTCAATCCCGCTATCGGTAACGCAAGACTTCAGTTAATCCTGCGCAGCCTGTCCAGCAGTGTTGATGACTGTGACCCCTGTTCGCAAGAGCTTGAGCTTCAGGACCCGGTAGGTAACTACCTGTTTCGGGTGGAAGTGCACGATGTTCACTATGAAGAATCTGCAAACCGTGATGAAAACAACCCGGTGCTGCCTGATGAAGTCGTTCTGAAATGGTCCTCAGAGAATGGCGCTGAAGCCTATCGGGCGGCAGACGTCCCGCCGGATTTTGCCAGCAATCAATATGTCTATGAATTTTTTGACGATAGCGACGAAAAACACCTGGGCAACCACCTGGCACGCAACGCTGCCAATAATCGATTTAT
>JANTFY010000051.1 GCA_024763185.1 Gammaproteobacteria bacterium
ATGCTCATTCAATAGGTAAATGACTATGACCAAGAAATCTGAATATTACAAAAAAGCATTACCTGTTGATGCGCCTTTATTTCATAGCGATCATGCTCGCCCGGTTTCACGCCGAGATTTTATGCGCCAAGGTTTTTTAGGCGGGTCGGCTACCATGTTGTCCGGCAGCGTGTTGGGCTTATTTGCCCATTCCAATACGGCCCAGGCTGCCCTATCTTCTGATCTGAGCTCCATGGCCCAGGATATTGGTTGTAGCCTTGGTGGCCTGTCCGGCGATAGCAAGGTGCCGTTCATCTGCTTCGACCTTGCGGGCGGGGCCAACTTTGCCGGTTCGAATGTACTGGTCGGTGGTGAAGGCGGCCAGGATGCTGTCAACGACATCAATACGGGGGGTTACAGTAAACTGGGTGTTCCCGGTGACATGATTCCAGGCCTGGATTCCAGCAATTTCACTTTGTTCAATACCAGTACGAATAATGATTTCGTCAATGACGAACTGGGCCTGAAATTCCATGCGGACAGTGCCTTGTTGAGGGGTATCCTGGATACCGCCGGAGCCCTCGCAGGTACAGGTGAAGTTGATGGCTGTGTCATTCCGGCACGCTCCGATAATGATACCGGCAATAATCCGCATAATCCGTTGTACGGTATAGCCAAAACCGGTGCGACCGGTGATGTGGTTGACCTGATTGGGTCACGTAACAGTGATTCCGGTGGTAATTCCATTGCACCGATGGATTTGGTAGATCCTGAGAAAAGACCCACCAAAGTCGATCGTGCCAGTGATGTGACCGGCATGGTTGATGTCGGTAATCTGACGGGTATCCTCAATCAACCGGCCGATGTGACGGCAGTCATGGAGTCCATGGCGCGGATCACCCACAAAAAACTGAATAACGTAAATACACAACTCACACCAGGCGATGTCAATATCGGAGCCGATGAGGTCATCAAGGACCTGGTGCGCTGCGGATATTTAAAATCAGCCGACCTGGCGGATCGCTTTGCCGGTGTAGAGGTTAACCCCCTGTTGGATGTGAACATCACCTCCATTTTTTCTGATGCCGGCCTCGATGTTACCGCAGACAGGGAATTTGAAAAGACTGCGTCTGTGATGAAAATGGTTATGAACGGCCATTCAGCGGGTGGTTGTGTCACCATAGGCGGTTACGATTACCACACCGGTGACCGTGCCGTCGGTGAACTGAGAGACCAAAGAGCCGGACGCTGCATCGGTGCCTGTCTGAGTTATGCGCAAAAACTGAACAAGCCTTTGATGATTTATGTGTACAGTGACGGCTCGGTCGCCAGTAATGGCCGCCTGGACATGAGTGCCGAAGGTCGTGGTAAAGGCGAATGGACGGGTGATAATTCTTCCACAGCCTGCTCTTTCTTCCTGGTCTATAATCCTGGTGGTGCGCCCACCTTGAGAATTCCCGGGCGCCAGATTGGACGTTTTTCTGCCGACGCTTCAGTGGTGACCTCATCCAGCCCGGCAGCCAATAACGTTAACCTGCTGGTTAATACCATATTGTTAAACTATATGGCTCTGAACGGCGAAGAAGGTCAGTTTACCAGTACCTTCCTCAATCATGGATTAGGCGCTAATTTTATGGATTACGTCGCTTTCGAGTCGATATAAATACTGGTACCTGTGCAGTAAGCAATGTCTGATTGCTTTAATCGCCAATCGATAAAGCGATATACACTCATACTCCTTTTATGTTTTCTTAACCCTGCCCTGGCGGGCTGGGTTAAGTCTTCGCAGGATATTATGGGCACCCGGGTTTTGGTTGAAACCTGGCACATCAATGATCATCATGCGTTTTCATGTAACGAAAAAGTCATGTCCAACATGCATCGAATTGATGCTTTAATGAGTGCCTACAAGCCAGAAAGCGAAATTTCCCAGGTCAATAACAAGGCGCACCGTTTTCCTGTAACGGTTAGTGAAGAACTGTTTAAGCTTTTAACTCGATCAGTTGAGTTTTCTGAATTATCCGATGGCGCTTTCGATATTACCTACGCTTCTGTGGGGCACCAATACGATTATCGTCAACATGAAAAGCCGGCTGATGAAGAGATTCTTGAATATCTCGACAAGGTAAATTACCGAAATTTAAAACTGGATCGTAATACGATTTCTTTTGCAAACAAAGGCATGCGAATCGATTTAGGCGGTATTGCCAAGGGTTATGCTGTCGATCAGGGCATTGAAATACTCAAGGCATGCGGCATCAAACATGCGATTGTAAGCGCCGGTGGTGACAGCCGGATTCTGGGGGATAAAAAAGGACGGGCGTGGATGATTGGTATACAGCACCCACGCCAGAAAGGAAAGTTGGCCTTGACCATTCCTCTGTCGGATAGTGCCATTTCAACATCTGGCGATTATGAGAGATTTTTTATAGTCAATAATGAGCGTATACATCATATAATAGACCCGGATACCGGCAAATCTGCAAACAAGTCCTGGAGTGCGTCAGTGATTGGCCCAGAGGCCACCGCCACAGATGCTCTGTCAACGACGGTTTTTATACTGGGTACCAAAAAGGGATTGGCATTGATCAATCGGTTAGATGATTTTGATGCAATCATTATCGACGCCAGTGGTACTGTGCATTATTCATCCGGGTTGATGGATCCTGACAACAATCAGGCCGGAAAAAACCCATAGAAAAGACTATAACTACTAAATAATAAAGCAGTACTCGAGTACAGGACTTAGCCATGAAACAAACATTTCGCCGGACTCTTTTTTTCTTTGTGTTATGCATTCATCCCATGATGAGTTATGCCCAGGAAGAACCGACAGTTGAAACTGAAGCCGCCGAATCTACGGAATTACAGCAGAATATTCAGGACCTTAAAAAAGAAGTTCTCAAGCTTAATCGTAACCTGTTTATTCTTGAAGAAGATTTGCTGTTCCCTGCCAATACCCAGTTCAGTGTTTTTCTGTCTATGGATTCCGGGCAATTATTCGACCTTGATTCGGTGCAGTTAAAAATTGATGATAAGGTGATAGCCAATCACCTGTATACCGAACGTGAACTTGCTGCTCTCAAGCGCGGTGGTGTTCAACGCCTGTATATTGGCAATCTGCCTTCAGGAACTCATGAAATCATCGCCCTGTTTATCGGTAAAGGCCCCTCCGGAAGAGACTATCGCCGGGGTGAAACCATCTCCATTGAAAAAGGCAGTGACCCCCAATTTGTTGAATTACAGATCCTGGATGATGCCTCCAAAGAACAGCCGCAATTTAAAGCCCGCATCTGGGAGTAAGTCAGCTAGATAAGCCCATGAACGCTGCGGTAGATTCTTTCATTAAACCACTTTTGTTGTGTACAGTGTTTCTTACTGTGTCGGGCGTGGCCCTGGGCGCGGAAAGGCATGATCAAACGGTTCAGGATCTTCCCTATGGTCTTTCCTTGTTCCATTTTTTCCAGAAAAAACCGCTGCAGGCGATTACCGAGCTGGATGTTGGCAAGGCTAGAGGTCGCTTAATCCACCAACCCGACGATGCTGAATTGTTACTTGGCGGACTCTATTTTAATTATGGCCTGGCCGATGAAGCGGAAATCATCTTCAATCAGTTGCTGCAGGATAAAACAGAAGCCGATACACAAAATAGAATCTGGTTTAATCTGGGACGAGTACAATACGACAAGGGGAACTTCGACCAGGCACAGGATTTACTATCACGTATTGATGAAAAACTTCCAGCACAAAGAGAAGCTCAGAAACAACACCTGTTAAGCAATCTATACATTAAAAATCAAGACTATGAACTGGCTGCAGAAGCTGTAAAGAAGATAAAAAAAACCAGTGTCTGGCGTCCCTATTCTGAGTATAACCTTGGCGTCGCGCAGGCCTCGCAGGATATCGATGCGGGACAGGACTGGTTGGATGCTGTTAGCAGTTATCCATCGACAGATTCAGAAATTCTCGCCCTGCTGGATTCGACCTATCTGGCCCAGGGTATGACCGCCCTGAAACAGAAAAAAAGTGATGAAGCCATCGATAGTTTCTCTAAGGTACGACTCTCTGGCCCCTTATCTAATAAAGCATTACTCGGTATCGGCTGGGCCTGGAGCCTGAAGTCTGATCCGGAGCGCGCATTAAATTACTGGCTGACTCTGCAAAACAAACAGCAGATTGATGGTGCAACCCAGGAAGCCATTTTGGCTATACCCTATGCGGTAGAACAAAAAGGTGACAAGATCCTTGCTACCCAATACTACAACAAGGCGGCAAAAAGATATGATGATCTGTTAAACAAGCTGGATATCATCATAGACCGTGTTAACCGGGATGAACTGATCGCCGCGCTACATCAAAACCAACTGGTGCAAGATGATACACTATTGATCGATGCCAATCAGCCGTTGGACTCCTTACCTGCCGCCTATCTGCATCAGCTGTTTGCCGGTACTGATTTTGACCAGGAAGTACGCCATTATCAGGAATTGCTGGATATACAGTCCAGCCTGTTACGCTGGCAATCCAATCTTCCCACCTTTCAGTTAATGCTGGATGAGCGTACTTTGTCGTTTGAACAAAAACGTCCACTGGTTGAAAAAAGTACAAGTTTCGAACAATTGCAATCTTTGAAGCAAACGCGTGACGAGCTGGCTGATCAGGTCAGTGCCATCGAACAGACAGAAGACTACCTGGCTCTGGCTTACGAAGAAGAAGTAGATTACCTTGAACAATTAAGTGACATTCAAAATTCATTTGATCTTTTAAAAGGACAGGATGATTTTACTGAAGAAGAGGATAAGTACCGGTTACTTTCGGGTCTCATCCACTGGCAAATCAGTACAGACTTTCCGCGGCGTTTCTGGGCAGTAAAACGTGAACTGGAATTACTTGACCGTGCTCTACTAGAGGCTTCTGCTTCCGCACAATCCCTGTCTTCTGCTTCAGCACTGAATAAAACGAAACTGGAAGATTTTTCCCGGCGTATTGTAGGGCAAAAAGAGAGTATTAATATCCATTTAACAAAGGTGACCGAGCTAATAAAACAACAACAGTTACATATCAATCGGCTCGCAATCAACGAACTGGAAAGACAAAGAGAGCACATCAAACAGTTAAGACTCAGTGCACGTTATTCGCTTGCACGTTTGTATGATGATATTTCCAGGCAGGGTGCTTCACAATGAACAGGCATTTATCTCTTTTGGCCTGTAGCACTGCCTTGTTGTTCGCCTGTGCGGATAACCAGCATTATGTCGGCCCGACCATTGCCGATATCAAACAACACGCCATAGAACTTGAACCCAGCGTTTCATTTGAGGTCAGTCGACAGCAGGTCATAGACAGTTACCGTGAACTGGTCGCTATCATCCCGGGTGGTGAAGGTTATGGCAAGGAAGTGCAACGGCTGGCCGACCTCGAGCTTGAAGCCAGTATGGATAATAAGTTGTCGGAAGACCCCGCTCTTGAACAACAGGGTATTGTGGAATCTAAAAGTGCCATAGCGCGTTACGAACAATATCTGCAAACCTATCCAAATCGTGAAGATAACGATTTAATTCTTTACCAGCTTTCACGCGCCTATGCGATCGAGGCAGAGCCCGAAAAATCGCGCTACTACATGGATCGGCTGGTAAAGGAATTTCCCGAATCACGCTATATTGATGAAACGCAGTTCAGGCGAGGCGAAAATCTGTTTGTGAGCGGTCGATATGCCCTGGCCGAGCAGGCATACGGCGATGTTGTCAACAGTAAAACAGAGTCCATTTACTACGAAAAGGCGCTGTATAAATATGGCTGGGCTCAGTTCAAACAGAATCAATACGAACAGGCCATTAACAGCTATGTAAAACTGCTGGACTATTACCAAAAACAGAACAAACTGGAAGCGGATAAAATTGCGGATAATCTGGAAAGAGCCGAACAGGAATTGCTGCAGGACGTCTTGCGCGTTATCAGCCTGTCATTTTCCTATCAGCCAGCACGCCAACCGATCAGTCATTTTTTTAATCGCCATGGTAAAAGGCCTTACGAGCCATTGTTATACCAGAAGCTCGGCGAGCTCTATATCAGCAAGGATCGTGTCACTGATGCCACGGATATCTTTTTGTCTTATGGTGAAAACTATCCATTTTCGCGTTACACCCCTGTTTTTCATGACCGCGCGATTGATGCCTTTAAAAAAGCCGGATTCAGTTCCCTGCTTTTGCCGGAAAAAGAACGTTATGTAAAAACCTATAACAAGGGCAGTCCGTTTTGGCGACAGCAAACACCACAAGACCAGGCGTTGCTGCAACCGCGGTTAACCGGGCATATGTCAGATATTGCCACCCACTATCACGCCACGGCTCGGGCCAGTAAAAAAACGGTCGATTACAAAAAGGCCGCGTCCTGGTATCAACTGTATCTGGATTCATTTCCTGCAGACCCCAGGGCAGCGGATATCAACTTTTTGCTGGCGGAAACCCGTTTTGATGCGCGCCAATTTCAACAGGCGGTTACAGAATATGAAAAAACCGCATATCAATACCCGCCACACAAAAACAGCGCTGAATCGGGCTATGCTGCACTGATTGCTTATAACGCACTGTACAAGATTAGCAAGGCGGAAAATAAACCGCGTATCAATGAAGCATTAATACAAAGCTCTTTGCGTTTCAGTGACCGTTTTGCACAGGATAAACGCATGCCTGCCGTGTTATTAAACACCGCTGAGCAGTTTTTCGACCTGAAAAGGTATGCGGAAGCAAAAGATGCAGCGCACAAGCTGGTTGCCAATCCAACAGTCAATGACAAGGTCAAGCACAATGCCTGGATTCTGATAGCCCATTCCCAGTTTGAGTTAGCCAACTATGCTGAGGCAGAAATCGCCTATATCAAGGTACTCAAGGGGCTTAAACCCAAGGACAACAAAACCCGCAAGACCATGCGCGATCAACTGGCGTCATCCATTTATAAACAGGGTGAACAAGAGCGGCAGGCAGGCAATCACCTGCTGGCAGCCGGGCATTTTATACGCCTGGGTAAAGCGGTACCGACATCCTCCAAACGCATCATTGCCGATTACGATGCAGCTACCGAATATATCGCGCTTAAAGACTGGGATACTTCAATAAAACTATTGGAAAGCTTTCGCAAAAAATATCCCAAACAGAATAAATGGAAACAGGGCGTCAGTGAAAAACTCGCGCTGGCTTATAGCAGTTCCGGCAAACAATCCAAAGCCGCGGGTGAAATGATGCGCCTGATCAAACTATCACCAAAGTCTGAACAGCGTGACCTGTTATGGCAGGCAGCGGAACTGTATAACCAGTCAGGTAATTCAAAACAGGCTATTTCCATTTACAAAACCTATGTAAAAAAGTACCCGCAGCCCCTGTCCCTCTCCATAGAATTACGTTACAAGATTGCACAATCCTACTTAAAGCAAAAGGACACAAAACGCTATCATTACTGGTTGAAAGAAATCATCAAGGCTGATGCGGCTGCTAAGACACAACGCAGTGATCGCAGTCGTTATCTGGCGGCCATTTCAAGCCTGGAACTGGTTAAACCCCTGCACAGGTCCTATTCCAGGATAAAGCTGACCACGCCGCTAAAGAAAAGCCTGCAACGCAAGAAAAAATTAATGCAACAATCCATTGCGGCCTATACCAAAGCAGCGAAATACCAGGTGGAAGAAGTCACAACCGCTTCAACCTATCATATAGGTGAAATTTATCGAGAATTTGCAAATGCACTGCTTAAATCGGAGCGCCCCAAAAACCTGAATGAAGAAGAACTGGAAGAGTACAATTACCTGCTCGAAGACCAGGCCTATCCATTCGAAGAAAAGGCGATCAACATCCACGTCAGCAATCTGGCACGTATACCAACGGGCACTTATGATGATTCGGTAAAAAGCAGCCTCAACAGCCTGGCCAGGATGGTCCCGTTCCGCTATGGCAAAAATGAAAAGAGGGATACCTATGTGGAATAATCACCTCAAGCGGTTAGCTTTTTTAATTGCTTTAGTTCTGTTTCAGGGTTGTCAGACCATGCAACAAAACGTGCCTGATGAAAAAGCGGCATCCACCCAACAGGCCCCTGCCGAAGTAGAAAAAACTGATGTTCAATCGCGTCCTGCCGACGATCTTTTTCAACAGGCCATCAGTTTTGCAAGGGCCGATAAAAGCGATGATGCAATCGCTCATTTTCAGAAACTTATCGAGCTCGAAGCAACCTACGCAAAAGCTTACACCAACCTTGGGTTACTGTTTTTGCATCAGGAAAAATACGAGGCGGCAGAAAAAGCGCTGTTAACGGCAATCGATCAGGATAAAAACGATGCCATAGCCTATAATCATTTAGCCATCATCGAAAGACAGAGGGGTAATTTTGAAAAGTCGAAAAACTTATACCTCAAAGCGATAGATGCGGATCCGAAATATGCCAAAGCATATCTGAACCTGGGAATTTTACTGGATATCTATTTGCAGGATTTAAACGCCGCTCTTGTACAGTATAAAACCTATCAGGAACTGACCGAAAACAGTGATAAAACCGTAGCAAAATGGGTGCTCGATATTCAACGCAGGATAACGGCCAATAGCAAAAAAGCCGATGGATAAAAAATCGATGAAAACACTGATAATTTTAATGGTAGCCATTACCCTGCCCGTTGCCAGTCTGCATGCACAGGAGCGCATTGAAATGAAGGGCACTTCGATTATCGGAAACAAGGAATTGCCCAAGGTGCTGTATATCGTACCCTGGAAAACAGCGGAATCGATAGAACTGACCACGCCGTCTTATACCAGTGTGCTGGACGATGCCTTGGCGCCCCTGGAGCGCCCCGCATTTCAGCGCCAGGTACGCTATTATCATAATTTGTATCCGGATATAGAAACCCAAAAAAACAAACCTTAATCAATGTGGCTCTGGTTATAAGAGTCACCTAATAAACCTGTTTAGTACAAACACAAGGAGATATATCTCATGTTAAATACAGTCATCGATTTCTTTCAGTCCGGGGGCGCATTTATGTACCCCATACTGGTGGTGCTGGCTATAGGTCTGGCAATCAGTATTGAGCGTTATCTGTACCTTACCGCTGCCAAGATGAATAATCGCCGCATGCTTGCCAAAATCATGCCGATGATGGAAAAAGGCGAAATGAACAGCGTCATCCAAACTATCAAAGGTTCGAATGCCACGGTCTCTAAAATTCTCACCCAGGGATTGAATAATTTTAAGAATGCCCGACGTCGTGATGATATTGAAGCCTCCATGGAAGAAAGTATCATGGAAGCTATTCCGCGCCTGGAAAAGCGAACCCATTACCTGGCCATGTTCGCCAATATCGCAACCCTGCTGGGTCTGCTCGGCACCATTATCGGCCTGATAAAAGCATTTACTGCGGTGGCCCAGGTTGATCCATCGATGAAAGCTGAAATCCTGTCAACATCGATTTCCGTAGCGATGAACACTACCGCCTTTGGATTGATCGTGGCGATTCCATTATTGATCTTTTACACGTTGCTACAAACCAAAACGACCGAAATAATCGACAGTCTTGAAATGGCTACGGTACGTTTTACCAACCAGTTATCCAAGTTCAAAGGCGTCGGACAGTAAGTCATGGCGGGTAAACGACGCATTCTCCGCCACAAACATCCGGCGGCTGAACTCAACATCACCGCCTTCATGAACCTGATGGTGGTATTGGTGCCCTTTCTGCTGATGACGGCCGTATTCAGCAATATCACCATTTTGGATATTAACCTTCCACCTCCGGGCAGCAATGCCGATAACAAACAAAAGAAACCACCATTTGAGCTTCGCGTGACGATTCGCAAGAATGCGCTGATTCTGTCTGATAATAAAGGCGGCCTAATAAAACGAATTGGCAAAAATAAAGGCCAGCATAACTATGCATTACTTAAACAAACCCTGAAACAGGTAAAAGCCCGATTTCCGGACAAGAAGAATATTACAATTCTGTCAGAGCCTAATACGGCTTATAACGATATGATCCAGGTAATGGACAGCGCGCGTTCTTACACTGCCTTGGTGGAAGGTGAACAGGTGCGCGCAGAATTGTTTCCGGATATATCAATCGGTGACGCCGCAAAATAACGGAACAAGATCAATGAAACTTTCCCGACGTGCCAAAAGAATGCAACAACACCATGCGCGAAGCAAGGATCGAAATGCTGCCCTGAACATGGTCTCTTTGATGGACATTTTTACCATACTGGTTTTTTTTCTATTGGTTAATGCCACCAGTGCCGAGGTTCTGCCGTCACCCAAGAATATTGTGTTACCGGACTCGAGTACGCAAAAACTTCCCAAGAAAAACCTGGTCATCGCGGTTAACGATAAACACATCAGTTTACAGGGTAAAAAAATCGTTAGTGTAGAGGCGGCAATGAAGAGCAAGGCCAAAACTATCAAACCACTATTTGTTGCGTTAAAACAAACCGCGTCCCAGGTTAAAGACATCACCGATAAAAAAGGGGTCACCATTATGGGCGATAAGGATATTCCTTACGCATTACTTAAAAAAATCATGTTGACCTGCTCAGGCGCAAATTTCACGAATCTGTCTTTTGCGGTTAACCAGAAACAAAGCACGGCAGAAAGCTAATGGCTGCGCAAAACATAACCGCTGAACCTAACCTGCCCTGGGTAGAAGGTAAAGAAGACCGACTGTTCAAACGCATGGTCATCGCGATGATCATTGTGTTCGTTCTTATCGGAATCATTATGAATAAGGTAATTTTACCGGAGCCAGAGCAAAAGAAGCTGGTTGATGTTTCTCCACGTCTTGCCAAACTTATTCTGGAAAAAAAGAAAGAGCCGCCTCCCCCACCTCCAAAACCCGAAAAGAAAAAGGTTGAAAAAAAGAAACCGAAACCTGAAAAGAAAAAGGACGTAAAGAAACCCGAGCCAAAAAAACAAAAGGTCAAACCCAAGCCTAAACCTGATAGCCGTGCAGCGGCACGTAAAAAGGCACAACAAAGTGGTTTGATTGCGTTAAGCGACGACCTGGCAGATTTGCGAGAAAGTTTTGACTTCACTGATATCGGTGATTTGCCTCAGCAAAAAACCGGTAAAAAAGCTGAAGCGGTGGTGTCTACCAATGAACTTCTGACGGCTAAAGCGAGCAAAGGCAGTGGTGGTATCAGGACCAATACCCTAAACCGTCAAATTAAGGGTAGTGAACTGGCGCAACGAAAAACCTCCAATGTCAAAAGTAAAATCGAGAGTAATGAAAAAATCGTTGCCAAGGCCTCTTCAACATCCAAAGGTCGTAGTGCTAATCGCAGCCAGGAAGAAATTGAACGTGTTTTTCAGAAAAACAAAGGTGCCATATTCAGTATTTACAACCGTGAGCTGAGAAAAGATCCTTCCTTACAGGGCAAGGTGGTCGTTGAGCTGACCATTGCACCTAATGGTTCAGTGACCAAATGTATCCTGGTATCCAGCGAGCTTGATCATCAGAAACTGGAAAAACGGCTGATATCCAAGATCAAGAAGTTCAAGTTTGCCAGTAAAAATGTACCCCCGATAACGGTAAATTACCCGATCGATTTTCTACCCTCTTAAAAAAA
>JANTFY010000052.1 GCA_024763185.1 Gammaproteobacteria bacterium
AAGACTGGAATATCGAGCAAGCGGGCCATGGCGGCATTGCTGTCGCTGCCATCCAGCGATATGCCATCAAACAGGCCCATATTACCCTCGACCAGTACCGCGTCTTTGTTCTGGCTATGCTGTTGAAACTGTTGCAGGATAAAATCCTTGCCTGAAGAAAAAAAATCGAGGTTATAACAGGCATGGCCGGAGGCCTGGCTTAACCAGATCGGATCGATGTAATCAGGACCCTTTTTAAAAGCCTGTATACTCAGACCCCGTTGGCGAATGGCTGCGGAAAGACCGATCGATAAGGTCGTTTTCCCCGAGGATTTATGAGCAGCCGAGATATAAAAAGAGGGCATAGATTAAGTAGCAACCAAAACGCCTGCTATTATAAGCAGGCGCGGTTGATGGGCAATGAGAAATATCGCTAAACGTTAAAACGAAGCGACATTCAAGGATCAGGATTTATGAGGATCTGTCAATTCGTCAGCCAGGGATTCAGGCACCAGACGGAATATTTTCAGTCCGAAAGTGACAATCAACAAGGCCACGGCAACTCCGCCCATACCCAGCATTAATTCCCATTTGCTGGGATTATAGCTGGCGATAACACCATCCGAGAAGGAGGATGAGGCTTCATAACCCGGAACCAGGGTCATCGGGTAAGACTGTCCACCAATGAGGATCACATAAAGTGCCGAGAAACCACCGACAATTACGAGGATCGAGGCCAGAGCAGTCATGGCGCGACTTTTAGCCGGGCGAGGGCAATAAACCAGGGCCAGCGGAAGTAAAGATCCCAGTACGATTTGTCCGATCCAGAACAGATTGGTGATAAGGCCTCCATCACGCAGTATGTAGGCTTCATAGCCATGATGTTCGGTGATGTACAGATTGGTCAGGTGGTGAACAACGGCAAAATAAATGGTCGCGGCAACAAAAACACCCAGTAAATCTCGCAGACGTTTTATGACGGCATTACCCAGAGGTCGCCCCGTCCATTTGTAAGTCGCCATCAATACAAGAATGTAGATCGCCATGCCATAGGAAAAGGACATGATGACAAACATCGGAGCCAGAATTGCTTCATCATAACCCTGACGCGCTACCAGGAAACCGAAGATTGAACCGGTACCGGTGGTCAGTATTAAACGCCAGATGAAAGCGACTGTGCCGGCAATACGCTTGAATTTTTCAACTTGCCAGTCGAGCATGGTCCACAGGTAAACACCAACAATAGCGAAAAAACCGGTGTAAAGAATAATGTTCCACGCAAAAATCGATTTAAAATTATAGTGGGTAATGGCAATAATAAGACGGTCGGCGCGACCCAGGTCGAGCAGTAATACTATCAGCCCACCCGCGAGCAAGGCGATAGCCAGAACGGCGGATAACTTGGCCAACGGCTTGTAAAAGCTTTTGTTGAAAGCCGAAGCAATAGAGGCCACGTTAAGGGCACCCGAGGCAGCCACAATCAGGAAAATGGCGAAAACATGGGGCAGTCCCCAAACTACCTGGTTGTTCATGCCGGTAATCCAGTGGCCTTCATGTTCCATGTTGACAAAGGCATAGAAACCAAGCAGCAGGAATACCCCGTAAACGGCTAACAGGCCGAGAAATTTGCTGGAGTTACCGGTGATCGATGTATAACGTAAATTCTTCATATCATAAACCCTGATAACGAACGCCTGTATTCAGTCCCAGTTCTGCGCGCAACTGTTGTCCGCCTTCCTTGGCAAGACGTTGGGAAATTTCACTGTTTTTGTCATTCAAGTCTCCGAATAGAATGACGCCAGCGGTACAGGCCTCTGCACAGGCCGTGGTACCATCACCTCGATCAACCTTGTGGACACACAGGGTGCAGGATTCAACCGTCCCCTTGCCACGTGGTGCTGTTGGCAACTGGTCGGTAAGCACCTCGTGCACCAGGTTACGAGCTTTGTAAGGGCAGGCCATCATGCAGTAACGGCAACCAATGCAGATATGCTTGTCGACGAGTACAATACCATCGGTTCGTTTGAAGGAGGCCCCTGTCGGACAAACATCGACGCACGGTGGCTTTTCGCAATGCTGGCACATCATCGGCATATCGATCTGATGGCCGGTCTGCTTGTTCTTCAGTGTGACATGACGTATCCACTGGGAATCAGTGGCCGGTCCATGAATTTCACGTAAACCATGCTCGTTATTACAGGCTGTAACACAGTCTGAACAGCCTTCGGCGCATTTTGTGGTATCGATTAACAATCCCCAACGGTTTTTGTTGGAAACAGCTTCATCATCCGGTTTTGCCTGAACCGTATGTAAAAATACGCCGGGAGCAAGCGCTAAACCGGCTGCAGCTACAGCTGATCCACCGAGAAACTTGCGCCGGTATTGATCAATTTTATTAGTTTCTTTCATATCGTTGTGGTCCATAATTACTGAACCTTGCGGTTATACGCCACGTGAGGTTTGATCGATCCATTCACTGCCTCTGACCGTCTGTTCGGGGCAGGTATCTGGCTTTGAGAAAACGATTCCACCGGACGATCTGCATGACATTCGAAGCAGTCCAGTTTGACACTGGCAGAAGCATGACAGGTACTGCAGAAATGTTGACTGTCTTCTTCAAAAACTCGTGAAATTTTGCCATCTGCACCAGGGGTTGCATGACAATTAATACATTGAACCAGGCTGTGCTGCTTTGTCCGAATGCCTTCATGCATGGTTTTATCTCGTTTATGCAATAAGTATTTCATGTGATTGGCACGCATGTCTGCCGTTGGCTCCACGCACTTTTCACCTTTGGGTGTGGGTACGATATTGCCGTTTGCGTCGCGATTCGGGCCTGTGTACTGACTTGCAGCGATGCTGTTAAATGACCACAGCAATATTGCCGTGGCCGTTAACAGGCGAATGATTTGACGAGTATTCACGAAAAAATCCACCCGGGTTGATTAATGATCGCCCATGGCCATGTCGATGTAACCGGTTGGGCATACATCTGAACAGATATGGCAGCCGATGCATCTTGTGTAATCGGTATCAACGTAACGGCCAATCGTATGCTTGTCTTTCTTGACACGGAAAACAGCATCCTGCGGGCAGTAGATGACACAGTTGTCACACTCGAAACACATACCGCAGCTCATGCAACGCCCGGCTTCAGCAACGGCCTGCTCTTCGCTAAGTGGCACCAGACGGTCTTCAAAATGTCCCAACACCTCTTCAGATGAAGGCACGACCTGATCGCGGATATTTCTTGGGGTATATTCAAAGTGCCCAAGAAACAATTGATCGGATGAAATGATTTCCTGAGATGAGCGATCTTCAAAGTTATGAACCGCATAGTCTGCCTCATTGGTACCACGGTCTTCATTAACATGCTCGTAGTGTTTTGGATCCAGACCGGCTTCATGCAGTTTGTTTAACAGGTCAAAGTGATGAACGTCAACCTTCGGACGTTTTTTCATTTCTGACTGTGTCAGATAAGCATTGACGGTTTCAGCACAAACCGAAGCCTGGCCAATTGCAGTGGTTAACAGGTGAGGTCGGATAATATCACCAGCCACAAAGTGACCTTCTTTGCCAGGTACACGATAGTAACTATCGGAATCTATCAGACCACGGCCGTTATCAAACTCTTCCAGACCGGTAAGATCACCAGACTGACCAATAGCTGATACGATCAGGTCACATTCGATTTCATATTCAGAACCTTCGATTGGAGTGGGTCGACCATCAACCATTTCACATTTAGCCATTTTCAGTGCAGTGGCGCGACCTGATCCATCCACAATTACTTCAATTGGCATAACACCATCATGAATGGATACACCTTCACGCAATGCGTCATCCACTTCATGTTCTGAAGCAGTCATTTCAGCGCGTGGGAACAGGGATGTCAGGGTGACTTCAGCTCCATCACGGGCTGCTGAATAGGCCGCATCGTGAGCGACATATCCACCGATAACGTGCTCAGGCAGTTCATTTTCGGGCAGGGTATCAATTTTACCCAAACGACGCGCAACCGATACCACGTCGATAGAAGTATCACCACCACCGACACACACAACCTTGTTGGCAGTAACCTGCATGGTGCCTTTATTGAAGGCTTCCAGGAAGGCAACACCGGATACACAGTTGGGTGCATCGGCATTTGCAACGGGTAAACCACGACCGGATTTACAACCGATAGCCCAGATAATCGCATCGTATTCTTTTTCAAGATCAGCCACCTGGACGTCAGTACCTACACGGGTAGACAGTTTAACGTCGATACCTTCCATATCCAGAATACGCTGGATTTCATGGTTGAGGAATTCACGCGGGGTACGATAACCCGGTATGCCGTATTTGAACATGCCGCCTAATTCGTCATGGTCATCGAAGACTGTAGAGCCATGACCCATGCGACGTAATTGGTAAGCTGCAGCCAGGCCTGCTGGTCCACCACCGATGATGGCTACCTTCTTGCCAGATAAAGGAGCACTGTTATCAAATTTGAAAGCTTCTTTCTTGGCTGTATCACCGATGTATTGCTCAACAGAGTTAATACCAACAAAATCTTCAACATTGTTACGGTTACAGCCGTCCTGACAAGGAGCGGGGCAAACACGACCCATCATGGATGGGAAAGGGTTGGCATCGGTAGAACGACGGAATGCATATTCCTGCATGCTCACGTCTTCAGGAGGCGTTTCGATACCGCGAACGATATCTAACCAGCCACGAATATCCTCACCAGAAGGACAACTACCCTGACAGGGCGGAGTTCGATGAACATAAGTGGGGCACTTGAAGGTTTTATCTTCATTAAAAATATCATCACCGATATTTTTGTATTTATTAACACCTTCTTCGAATTTACGAAAAGTCAGTTTAGTGTTCATCTCTTTAGTTGTTGTTGCCATTTTTAGCTCCTGTGACCAACAGTTTTCACTGGATTGTAATGTTACAAATTAATAGAAAAGTTATTCGGTTGATGGCTCGGCTTGTTCAGCCTCATCATCGGTTTCTTGACCTGTCAGAATCAGGGCATTCGATACCAACTGATGTACACTGACGATCATATCCATACCCATGTCGTAATAGGGCAGGACCTTACTGAACTGGGATTTACAAATTGCACAGATAGCCGCCATATGGGTGACACCATCGTCCTTAACCACATTGGTTAAAGCCGTCATACGCGGCATCGCACCTTTGACGCGTACGGCCATCAGGTCATCGGTTAACAGTCCGCCGCCACCACCGCAGCAATAGGTGCCTTCACCAATGGTTTCGGGCGCCATGTCAACATAGTTGTTACACACGGTTTTGATGATGTCGCGCGGAATGGTGAACTGACCACCGGGTTTATCGCCCATGCGTGATGCTCTTGCCACGTTGCAGGAGTCATGGAAGGTCAGTGTCATCCAGTCATTTTCCGAGGGATCAAACTTGAGTTTATCCTTCTGGATTAAATCATGGGTGAATTCGCAGATATGCTGGGGAATCGGGTAGTTTTGATCGAGAAAATCAAACGGACCGGCCAGGGTATTTAAAAAGCTGTAAGCCACGCGCCAGGCATGACCACATTCCCCGAATATGATGCGTTTGACGCCCAGATCAATGGCCGCTTCGCGGATACGCAACGAAATCTTGCGCATGTTTTCATAGCTGCCGATAAACATGCCAAAGTTGGCCGCCTCAGAGGCTTTGGAGCTCAGTGTCCAGCTGACGCCGGCTTCGTGGAAAACCTTGGCATAGCCCATCAGGCCGTCCACATGAGGTTCCGCAAAGAAATCGGCAGAAGGCGTCACCAGCAGGATATCGCAGCCTTTACGATCCAATGGTAACTCAACCTTGACGCCAGTTTCGTCTTCAATGTCTTCTTCCAGACCTTCCAGGGTATCGGCCAGAGCCGGTTCAGGCAGACCGAGGTTGTTACCGATCTTGTACACCTTGCCGATGATCTCATTGTTGTATTTCTGGCCCTGGCCCACCTTGGCCATAATGTCACGCGCAGCCATGGTGATTTCGGCCGTATCGATACCATAAGGGCAGTACACCGAGCAACGGCGACACTCTGAACACTGGTGATAATAGTTATACCAGTCATCCAGAACCTCTTTGGTCATGGATTTGGCGCCAATCAGGCCTTCGAGCCCCAGTTTGCTTAAAAACTTGCCGGCCGGCGTGTGATATTTGCGATAAACCGAGCGCAAAAGATCCTGACGCGCCACAGGCATGTTCTTGGGATCAGAAGAGCCGAGGTAATAATGACATTTATCAGTACAGGCACCACATTTTACGCAAGAATCAAGGAAAACACGTAAGCCTCGGTATTTCTTAAGGGTATTACCCATTTCTTCAACGGCTTTTTGCTCCCAGTTGTCTACCAGTTCATGTGGAAACCCCAGGGCTTCCTGGTGGTCAGGCTTGGCAATAAAAGGGCCATCAGATGCCATGGCGCCGGGCTGGACCTTGGGCACATGGATGTTTTTAAATAATTCGGGTGTTTCAAAATCAGCCACGGTTTTCTCCTAGCCCTTGTTTTCAGTTTCTAGTTTGGCAGCCCAGTCAGAGATATGTCTCTGTTCACGTGGGTTATCAACCTGATTACGGGTTGGGCTGAAAAACACGCCGGGTGCGTGCAGTAACTTACTGAATGGAAAGACAATCATGAGCAGGGCAACCAGAGAGAGGTGTACCATCAATGGAAAACTGTCCGGTAATTCTGCTATGGAAAAGCCCATCCACGCCAGAAAGAATTCTTTAACCGCAATGATGTCTGTGTGTAAAACTAACTGCATCATCAGGCCGCTGATGCCAATGAAGATCAGCATAATCAACATCAGGTAATCGGAGGGCGAAGAGATATAACGAACCCGATCTACCACAATACGGCGTGCAAGCAGACCCAGAAGACCGATGACCATACCGAAAGCAGCATATTTACCGAATGGCTGAATGATATTCACCCAAAACCAGGGTTGTTCCTGGAAGTAGCGAATATGGCGTGCCAGCACCAAAAACAGGGAAAAATGGAACATCCAGCCAAATAACCAGATCCATTTATTGGATTTGAACAGGCTTTCAAACACGATTACTTCTTTTGCCATTCTGTATACAACACCCGATTTCGTAGTGGGGGCAGGCGTTGTCGGTATCTTTAATGGGGCAGGTGTGGCCCAGTACTGTCTGATTTTGAAAGCCAGGCCGAGTATGATGACCGCGGTGGCAAACCAGAATAAAAATGCAAAAAAAGTACTCATTGAATATCAATCTCACAGAGGCAAATTGGTTCAGGAAGTATCAATGTCTTAAAACTTCCTCAAACAATTAGTTTGTATGGAAAACCGGTGTTGCCAGCCCATCGCGGGCTGACAACAACAGTAAAGACTGCTTATACGCAACCAGTAGGCTTAGGCAGACCGGCGTATTTACAGGCCTGTTTAGCAGGACCGTATGGGAACAGTTCGTACAGGTACTTGCTGTTACCTTTGTCTTTACCCAGCTTCTTGCCAATCGCTTTAGTCAGAACGCGTACTGCAGGAGCAATTTGATACTCTTCATAGTACTCACGCAGGAAGTTGATAACTTCCCAGTGGCTTTCAGTCAGTTCTGCATCGTCAGCAGCAGCCAGTGCCGCAGCAACATCTTCATTCCAGTCGTTCAGGTTAGCCAGGTAACCTTCTTCGTCTGTTTCGTAACTTTTACCATTTACATCTAAAGGCATGAGATTTCTCCAAATAATGCTTTAAAAAAGCTTTTAAAAATTAAACGTTTACAACCAGCTTTGAACGTTATCGTGATCAGCAGCAAGCTGAACAAATCCGGCGTAATCCACAACGGATACACCATCGATTACCCGGTCTGCTGCCAGACCCCGAGCGTCCAGGTCTTCACCCAGAACTGCAAATTTAACGCCTTTGCCCATTGCATCAGAGATGCTGGCAGAAGCTGTTGTATTTTGCAGAGCACCGGCCACACCGTCTTCGATCAGTAATACGGTGGAGTCACCACGAACTACAGAAAGACAGGTGTTGAGAGAATTTCTTTCAAAGGGCGACTTGTTTACAGTATGTAATGTGGACATGTAATGTATCTCCCTTAGAAATTTAACAGTACGTCAGCTTCGTCAATCAACTCGGCCAACTGTTCGCGATTAATCAGTTTCATGGAACTCTTTTCAGCCCAATCGTCATCTTCGTCTTCGTAGGTCAGTTCCTGCAGGTCGTCCATGGTCAGGCCACGGTCTTTCAGGGACTGTTCGTCAACGTAGATCTGGTTTACGTCATAATCACCCAGTGCGGAGTAGGTCTTGGAGAAATTCTTCATTCCAATACCATCGGTATTCTGGCCTTTGGTCAGCTGGTAAACACCATCATCAACAAATACCAGTTGTACCTCCTGTTCAAACGCTGCGCCGATTAAAACAACTTCCAGCGATTCGAGAGCGTAAACGGTACCGTAAGGAGCTTTTCTGTTTATGTATACGAATTTTTTTGTATCTGACATGAGTAACTCCTAATCACCAAAAACCATCAGGCGATCAGCCTGGATACCGGCTTCGATCAGCTGACCCAAACCCGAGATTCGGAATTTGGGAGCGATATTGGCTGCACCTTTACCGTGACGATTGGATTCGTCCTCATCCATGATGCCGCGGCGTTGAGCCGCAGCAACACAGACAACCAGATCCAGATCATGCTTTTCAGCCAGTTCAGACCACATGGCCTGAACATTACGGTCATCGATTGGTGGAACGCCATACATGGTGCCGTTGTTTACGCCATCGTGGTAAAAGAAGACACGAAAGATTTCGTGACCATTCTCCAGGGCTGCCTTGGTGAACTGATAAGCCGTATCAGCAGCCTGATGGGTAAAAGGCCCCTCGTTAATTTGAATAGCAAATTTCATCTATAAACCTCAAATCGATTAGAAACGGATATGAGTAGAAGCGTTAAGGCTATTACGGGCACCGCGCCAGTTATCGATATGGAACTTGGTAAATGGCAGTTCGGTCAATTCAAAGAAACGTGGCCAACCGATACGGTCGATCCAGTCATTGATACGTTCCCAATCCTTAGCATCTTCTTTATAGACCTTAAGAATCTTCTTAACGATGGCTGTGGCTTCAGGCCAGCGAGGAGGATTGTTAGGGATACCGGCCGCAACCAGTTTCTGGAAGGTCGGTTTCTTACGGGCATTGGAGTGGTTACCACCGACCCAGATGGCCAGTTTAGAATGTTCCGCATCGTTGATCTGCATGGGCGGGCAGGGAGGGAAACAGGCACCACAGCAGATGCATTTTTTCTCATCAACTTCCAGAGAAGGTTTGCCGTCAACCATAGCCGGACGAATCGCCGCTACCGGGCAACGTGCAACAACGGAAGGACGCTCACAAACATTGCCGACCAGATCGTGATTGATTTTGGGTGGCTTGGTATGCTGAACGTTGATAGCAATATCACCCTGGCCGCCACAGTTGATCTGGCAGCAGGAAGTTGTCATGTGAACACGGTTAGGCATGTTCCAGTTTTTGAATTCGTCAATCAGCTCATCCATCATGGACTTAACAACACCTGAGGCGTCAGTACCCGGGATGTCACAGTGCAACCAACCCTGAGTATGTGACAGGGAAGTGACTGAGTTACGTGTACCACCGACGATAAAACCTTCTTTTTCAAGGGCATCGATAAGAGGCTGAACCTGCTCTTCCTTGGCTACCATGTATTCCAGGTTGGAGCGCAGGGTAAAATGAACGTGACCGTCGGCATATTTATCACCGATATCACAGAGAAGACGCAGGGTGAAAACATCAAGGATACGCTGGGTGGCACACTTAACGGTGTAAATCACATCACCGCCATGGGCAACGTGCTTTAAAACACCGGGCTGTGGATCTTCGTGATAGGCCCAGTTGCCGTAGTTTTTACGCATGACTGGATGCATGAACTGGAAACCATCAGGTACACCTGACTCAATAGGTGGACGTGGAGCGTCTGACATAAATATCTCCTAATTAAGTATCGTTAGCCCGGGCCGATGTTAGCGGCCCGGATGTAAGTTAAAGTAAATCTTAAGCTTCGGCTTTTCTTTCAAACCACTTTTCAGCTTCTGCATCCCACTCATCCATACGTACGTATGAACTCTGGCGCGGGTTGTTAACCATGTTAGGATCAACTTCAATATCCAGACCTTCTAAAAAGTTAGCCAGACCGATACGCTCGATCATTTCGCCACAACGCTCATGTTCCAGGCCGTTTTCTGCCCAGAAATCAATGACTTCTTCAGCAAGCTCGACCAGTTCTTCGTAGTCTTCTTCAGTGTTCAGCTCTTTGAAAGGAACGATAACAGTACCCATCAAGTCACCAATCTTCAGAGTACGCTTACCACCCATTGCAATGGTGGCGCCTTTATCATCGCCAGGAGACAATGCCTTGGGCATAACGTTCAGGCAGTGCATGCAACGTACACAGCTGCGGTTGTCAACGGCCAGGGTGTCGTCATCGTTGATGCTCAGTGCTTCAGTCGGGCAACGAGTAATGACGTTATCGATGATGTACTGACGACCTTTAGTGTCCAGGTAACCTTTGAAAGCATCCTGGTCAACTTTCATGTCATCACGCCATGTGCCGATAATGGCAAAGTCAGAACGTTCAATAGCGTTCTGGCAGTCATTGCCACAACCTGAGATTTTGAACTTGAACTTGTAAGGCAGTGCAGGACGGTGAACGTCATCCTGGAAGTTGTTGGTTACAACGCGGTGGATTTTCTGCTCATCAAGGCAGGACTGCTCACAACGAGAAGCACCCACGCAAGAGATGGTAGTACGTACGTCTGGGCCAGCACCACCGAGGTCCCAACCGTAATCATTGATTTCATCAAAGAAAGTCTGGGTGTTTTCAGTGTCAGCACCGATGAACATGATGTTACCGGTCTGGCCGTGGAAGGTTACAAGACCTGAACCGTGCTTTTCCCAGCTATCTGCCAGTCTGCGCAGGGCAGCAGTCGAGTAGTGGTTGCCAGCAGGCGGCTGAACACGCAGAGTATGAAACTCTTTTGATTCCGGGAACGCATCAGCAACTTCAGAGAAACGTGGAATGATGCCGGCGCCATATCCGAATACAGATACCGTACCGCCTTTCCAGTAACCTTTACGTGTTTCATATGAATGCTCTAACTGGCCCAGCAGGCTGTCTGTGGTTGCATTGATTCGTGCATCGGGGTGATCGTCGCGTAAACGCTTGATGCCTGAGATAAAACTTGGCCAAGGGCCATTTTCCAGCTCATCGAGCATTGGAGTATCATACTTTGCCATATTTGTGGTCTCCCATTAAGACTCTAGTTAACTTATAAGTTTTAGATTGATCGGTCTTGAAACACAGCATTTCAAGAATGCGGGGATTTTAGACAAGGCGGTCAGACTTTTTAACTTGCCTGATGGGAGGGCGTATGGGTATATCATTATCCCCATAGGGATATACATTCGATTTATGGGAAAGCCTATGTTAATTAATACTTATTAAAATGCTGATTTATT
>JANTFY010000053.1 GCA_024763185.1 Gammaproteobacteria bacterium
AAGGGGAAAATCGTTTTGATTGGTGCCACGGCCACCGGTGTTGGCGCCAACCAGGTCACTCCAGTTGATCCCGCCATGGCGCCGGTACTGGCATTGGCGCATTCGGTATCCAGCATCCTCAATGAAGACTTTTTCATCATGCCCGAGTGGGGAATCTGGGTGACCCTGGCTGCTTTCGTGCTGATTGCCATCTACCTGATGTTTGTCATGCCACGACTTAAGGCCGGTGTGGCTGCGGCGTTGACGCTGATTCTACTGCTGTCCCTGCTCACCTCCCATTACCTGTTAATGACCACCAGCACGATGTGGATTCAACTGATGGGCCCAGCCGCCCTTTTAGTTATCGGTCATTTGCTGATTACCACCAAACGCTTCCTGGTCACCGAACGCGGCAAGATGAAATCTGATGAAGAGTCTTCCGAAAGCAATCGCATGCTGGGCATCGCCTTTCAGTCGCAGGGACAACTGGATATGGCTTTCGAAAAATTTCGCAAATGCCCACTGGATGACCAGGTGATGGAAGCCTTGTATAACCTGGCGCTGGATTATGAACGCAAGCGACAATTTAACAAGGCCACCAGCGTGTACCAGTACATGTCGAAACACGACGCCGGATTCCGCGACGTTAAAACCCGCCTTAATCGTTCACAACAGATGGAAGAAACCGTGTTACTGGGCGGCAGTGGCGGCCATGCTGGCGGAACCTTATTACTGGATGGCGACAGTATCGAAAAACCCATGCTCGGTCGTTACCAGGTCGAAAAAGAACTGGGCAAAGGCGCCATGGGTATCGTTTATCTGGGCAAAGACCCAAAAATCAGCCGCGTGGTTGCCATCAAGACCATGGCACTGGCGCAGGAATTTGAAGACGATGAACTCGAGGAGGTCAAGGCGCGTTTCTTTCGCGAGGCTGAAACGGCTGGTCGCCTGAGTCATCCCAATATCGTTACCATTTTTGATGCCGGTGAAGAACATGACCTGGCCTATATTGCAATGGAATTCCTCAAAGGCGAGGATCTTGCCAAATATACCCGCAAAGATAACCTGCTGGACGTAAAAACCGTGGTAAGCATTATCATTCGAGCCGCCGAAGGACTGGCCTTTGCCCATGCCCAGAACGTGGTTCATCGTGATATCAAACCCGCCAACCTGATGTATGAACCCGAATCCGACAGCCTGAAAATCACCGATTTCGGTATAGCCCGTATCACCGATTCGAGTAAAACCAAAACCGGCATGGTTCTGGGCACACCCAGTTACATGTCACCGGAACAGTTGGCAGGCAAAAAGGTCGATGGCCGTTCCGATCTGTTTTCCCTCGGAGTCATGTTTTACCAATTATTGACCGGCTCACTGCCCTTTAAAGCGGACTCCATGGCTAGCCTGATGTTTAAAATTACCAATGAAGAGGCGCCCGACATCCATCTACTGAAACCGGACCTGCCTGATTGCCTGGTGGACATTATCAATAAAACCCTAATCAAGAATGCGGATGAGCGCTACCAGAGCGGTACCGAACTGGCTCATGATCTAAAATTATGCCAAATGAAATTACAATAGCCAGATGAACCTGCAAAGCAAGATACAAATTGTTGGATTCACTGATACCGGAAGAATCCGTCAAAACAACGAGGACAGTATCGGTTACGACAGTGCCCTCGGCCTGTTGGTCCTGGCTGATGGCATGGGCGGGCACCTCGGTGGAGAAGTGGCCAGCACGGAATCTGTAAATACAGTCATAGACACAATGCAGCAAACCTTACCCAACATAAACCCTGGGCAGATCGATCCGAGCTCGGGTTTCACGCTGGAATCGATGTGTGTGCAGGATGCCATCGAACAGGCAAACGGACGCGTTTACCAACGTTCCAGCACCGAGCCAGAATTACGCGGCATGGGCACCACGATTGTGGTCATGCTGTTTTACGACAACCGTTTCTCACTGGCCCATATCGGCGACTCGCGCTGCTACCGCTTTCGCGGTGAAAAAATGGAGCAAATCACCAAGGATCATTCCTTACTGCAGGAGCTGATCGACCGCGGGTTTTACACGCCGGAAGAGGCAAAAAATTCGCTTAACAAAAACCTGGTGACCAGGGCGCTGGGCATAGATCCCACCATCACCGCAGACATCCAGGAAGAATTGGTCATGAAAAATGATATCTACCTGCTATGCTCAGATGGACTGACAGATTTAGTAGAAGACGAATTTATAAGCTTAACTATTAAGAGATTTAGTGATAATCTAGAAGAAGCTGCCAAGCAGTTGATTAATAAGGCAAACCAAAATGGCGGAAAGGATAATATTTCAGTTATTTTATGCCGGATAATCGACGATTTTTCTGAATCAAAGGGCTGGTTCAAGAAATTGGTTGAATGGTTTTAATGGAAATCAGCATAAATAACAACACACGAGGCTGGAAATAGACATGGTTGCAAAATTGGTAATGACATCAAGCTCCGGGGAAAAGCAGGAAATCCCCCTTACCAAGGAAACTACTACTATCGGGCGGAAACCCGGTAATGACGTACATATCGATAATTTATCGGTGAGTGGCAGTCATGCCCAGGTTATCACCATACTGGAAGATTCATTTCTGGAAGATCTGGGAAGTACCAACGGCACCTATGTAAACGGCAAGCTGGTTAAAAAACATGCGCTGGAAAATGGTGACAACATCACCCTGGGCAAGTATCAGATTAAATACGAAACGGGTGCATCCGATTCCGATCAGGATTTTGAACAAACCATGATTATTCGCCCCGGCGAAAAAGGCATGCCCGAACACGCCAACCAAAATAAGGAAATCGATAAATCGGTACAGAAAATCTCGGCTGCCATTGCCTCGGAAAATGCAAGCAGCTCTGCGGCAGCTGCCAACAATCAGGAAGCCTGCCTGCAACTTCTTAGCGGGGCCAATGCCGGTAAAGAGTTGATACTTAAAAAAGCATTAACCACCATTGGACAACCTGGCGTTCAGGTCGCAGCTATCACTCGTCGACCCTCAGGTTTTTTCCTGATCCATGTTGACGGTGGGCCTAATAACAATGTACCCAAAGTTGCCGGCAATGCCATTGGATCGAATGCCCATCAACTGGAAAACCATGACATCATTGAGGTGGCCGGGGTTAAGATGGAGTTTTATACCCGCTAGTCCTCACCCCCACCACGTGGGATCAGACAATGGACAATCACGCCTTAATTGGCCAGCTTTAGGCAGGCCACTCATAACAAGAATATCCTGACAAAGGAGGACTGAATGCCATTGCAGCGCATCATTCGACTGTTGCTCAGTCTAATCCTTTTACTTGCACTGCTAATAGACACCTCTGGTCTTTACCACTATCCGTTTCTACAAAAACTGGAAAACTGGACCTATGATGCCCGTTTGAATTTTACCCGCCCCGATACACTGGACGATACCGTCGTCATCGTGGATATCGATGAAACCTCGCTAACAAAGGTTGGCCGTTTCCCCTGGAAAAGGGATAAGCTCGCCACCCTGGTAGATAATTTATTCAATCATTTCGAAATCGATACACTCGGTTTTGATATCGTATTTGCCGAACAGGATAAAAGCTCAGGTCTCGACGCCTTCCTGGACCTGGCTAACAATGAGCTAAAAGACAATCAACAATTTATCCAGACCCTCAACCGTATCCGTCCTTCCCTGCAATATGATGAATTATTCGCGCGTAGCCTGCTCAATAAAAACATCATCTTGGGTTATTATTTCAAATCAAACCTGCAGGATGGGGAACAGGAAAAAGTCGGGCAATTACCCCCACCCATCACAAAAATGGACGACGAGTGGGGTAAACGTCTGCCGATCAACAAGGCCATAGGTTACAGTGCCAATCTGGCCCGTCTGCAAAATTCAGCGGCGGCGGGCGGTTATTTTGACAATCCCTTTGTCGACCGGGACGGGGTTTTTCGTCGTGTACCTTTGATACAGGCTTATGATAAGAATTTGTATTCCTCACTTTCCCTGGCCACGGCCAGGTCTGCATTGAAAACACCCCGGCTGGAATTAGTGGTTGAAACAGACGGCAGTCAACGTGGTCAGGATTATTATGCACTGGAAGCACTGAACCTGGGGCAGTATACGATTCCGGTGGATCATAATGGCGCTGTATATGTACCCTACAGGGGCCCGGCTGGAAGCTTCCCATATGTTTCAGCCTACCAGATACTCGATAAAAGTGCCGACAAGTCCATCCTCAAAGACAAGATTGTGCTGGTCGGAACATCGGCTCCCGGGCTGCTGGATTTGCGTTCCACACCGGTACAGAACGTTTATCCCGGTGTTGAAGTTCATGCCAATATTATTTCCGGCATACTCAACCAGACCATCAATCACAAGCCAGCCTGGACTCGCGGTTACGAATTTGTCATGTTAATCCTGCTGGCGGTTGCCGTCACTGCGGTTTTAACCTTTCTGTCTCCGGCACCGGCTACCCTTGGATCATTGGCTATTATGCTACTGGTTTTGGCAGGAACCCTGCTGGCGTGGAGCAACCATTTAATTCTGCCCCTGGCTTCTCCATTACTGTTGATCATGCTACTTTTCATCCTGCACATGACCTACGGATTTTTTATTGAATCACGCGGTAAACGTCAGCTGGCGCATATGTTTGGGCAATACATACCTCCCGAACTGGTGGAGGAAATGAGCCATAGTGCCAGCGATTTTTCACTGGAAGGTGAAAGCCGTGAAATGACCGTGTTGTTTTCCGACGTGCGCGGTTTTACCACAATATCTGAAGGCCTCGACCCCAGGCAATTGACGCAGTTAATGAATGCTCTGCTGACCCCGATGACGAGGGTTATCCATAAAAATCGCGGTACCATCGATAAGTACATGGGCGATGCGATCATGTCTTTCTGGGGTGCCCCGTTACAGGATCCTGAACATGCCCGTCATGCCCTGTATGCGGCCTTTGATATGATGGCTGAACTCAAGATTATGCAGCAGGAGTTCAAGGAAAAGGGCTGGCCAGAAGTCAACATCGGTATTGGTATTAATACCGGCATGATGAACGTGGGCAACATGGGTTCTGAATTTCGCGTGGCCTATACCGTGTTGGGTGATGCAGTCAACCTGGGGTCCCGGCTTGAAGGCCTGACCAAGGCATACGGCGTTAATATCATCGTCAGCCAAACCACCCGCGCTGCGGTCAAGGAATTTGTATTTAAGGAACTGGATTTAGTTCGTGTTAAGGGCAAACAGGAACCGGTAGCTATCTTTGAACCGCTTGGACACAAGAATGATATCAGTAAGGACGTTACTGCCGAACTGACGCGTTATAAACAGGCCCTTCTTGCATTTCGAAAACAGAACTGGGACCAGGCTGAAATGGAATTTTTCAACCTGAGCCGTTCATATCCCGACTGCCAGCTTTATCAGGAATACCTGAACCGAATCACCAATTATCGTCAAAATCCTCCTGGTGAAGATTGGGACGGTGTTTACACCCATACTTCAAAATAATCGGCTGGATTAATCTGGGTTAGTATCAACTGACATCAACACCGTCAAATTTGATCCTGATCAATGCCTCCTTCAACATGAATCCCTAGAATCCCTGTGACTTTAAATTAACCAGGAGGTTGCTATGGAAGTTTTTGCCAATTTGTTTGATGACTGGGTGGGCATACTGTCAATCGGAACCATCGGGTTCATCCTGCTGATGGCTGTTTTTTTCCTGATCATGTTCATTGGAAAATCAGCCGGCAACGATTAAGTGTGATCAATAGCTGATTGTAGAATTACTTGCATCGGCTATTACCAATATTGCTTTACGACGCGAGCAAGAATTTCTATGCCCTTGCGCAAGTCTTCTTCGCTCTGTACATAGTTCATGCGAATACAACTTTGCGCATGTTCGCTGATTGTCTTCTGCCCCGGAAAAAAATATTCTCCCGGTACCACCAGTAGTTTTTCTTTTTTCAACTGCTGATACAGCTCGCTGCTCGAAATCGACAGCCCCTCGAACCACAACCACAAAAAGATGGCTCCTTCCGGTAAATGGATGTGCAGACGTTCATCCGCAATTGATTGTTTGAGCCATTTTACGGCCAGTTCACAACGCTTCTTGTAAAATGGCTGGATAACCTCATCACACAATGCCGTGAGGGTTTGTTTGCTTAATAAGTCGTTAACCAACACCGGACCCACACCGCCTGGCGCCAGGCTGGTGATGGCCGTCATGTTGGATAACTGTTTGATGACGTCCTCGTTGGCGATAACGATACCGGTTCTGACACCGGGTAGCCCTAACTTTGACAGGCTGAGGCAGACGATCGTATTGTCATTCCAGAATGGAGCGACCTCGTTGAATATGATATGCGGAAAGGGCGTTCCATAGGCATTATCAACCAATAACGGCACATTTTTGTTTCGAGCCAACCGATCGAGGTGTTGGCATTCGGCATCGGTTAATACATTGCCGCTTGGATTGGTGGGCCGTGACACACAGACCAGGCCGGTATCGCGGGTCAGCTGCAGGTTTTCAAAATCGATATGATATTTAAAAAACTGTTTATCCAGAATTTCAATCTTCGGTTCCAGGCTGACGAATAAATCATCCTCGATGCCTACATCCGAGTACCCGATATACTCAGGTGTAATTGGCAGCAATACATGCGACTTGGTATTACCCTTACGACCTGCATAACTGTTAAACAAGGCAAAAAACGCCGATTGACTGCCATGTGTCAGCGCTATATTTTTAGATGAAATACCCCAGTTAAACTGCTGATTAAAGTAATCCGCCAGTGCTTCCAGAAAAGCCTGCTTGCCCTGCGGACCATCATAATTCGCCATCGCTTTAAGCAACTCACCCTGTTGCAGAAGCGCTTGCAGGGTTTGTTGAAACTGCTCCAGAACCTCGGGGATTTGTGCCGGGTTACCCCCTCCCAGCATGATCACATCATCCTGCAACAAACCTTCGTTAAGATCATCCATTAAATGGGTTATGCCGGAATAGGCATTGAAACGCTGGCCAAAATCCGAAAAGTTCATGATGCCTCAAGGCTCCTCTGAGCATCCTGCTGACTGAATAAAGAGGCATCCAGTAACTGCCGGGTATAAGGATTCTGCGGATTCTCAAAAACCTGCTCAGTGCTGCCGCGCTCGACAACATCGCCCTCTTTCATGACGATGACACGATGAGCAATGGAACGGATCACCTTCAAATCATGCGATATAAACAAGTAGCTCATGCGGTGACGGAGCTGTAAGTCCCTTAACAATTGCAACACCTGCTTTTGCACCGAGATATCCAAGGCGCTGGTCGGTTCATCCAGTAGAATGACTTTCGGTTCCAGCACGATGGAGCGGGCAATCGCAATTCGCTGTCTTTGTCCACCGGAAAACTCGTGAGGGTAGCGATGAATCATATCCGCATCCAGCCCTACTTCCTGTAACACATCCACAATTTTCTGTAGACGTTGTTCCTGGTCAAATTCAGGAAAGTGCAACTGCAATCCTTCCGAAATAATCTGCTCGATATTCATGCGCGGAGACAAAGAGGAAAATGGATCTTGAAATACCATCTGCATTTGTCGGCGCAGGGGACGGATCTGAGCTTCTGACATACTGTCAATGCGGTGGTTGTTAAAATAAATCTGACCTTTACTATGCTGAAGTTGTAACAGGCTCATACCCAGGGTGGTTTTACCCGAACCGGATTCGCCGACAATGCCGACTGTCTCGCCGGGGTGTAATTCTATATCGACATTGTTGACCGCCCTCACCTCTCCTACCTGGCGACGAAAAAAACCGGCCTTGATGGGAAAATGACAGTTAACCGCTTCACCGACAAGCAGCGGTTCCTGTTGTAGCAGCTTTTCGGTCTCGCTGTCCTCAAACATGGGCTCCGGCTCACTGGCCAGTAATTGTTGTGTATAGGGATGTTGTGGTCGGTCAAATACCGCGTTTATACCACCTTGCTCGACGATATATCCCTTTTCCATTACGCACACATAATCGGCAAAATGATGCACAAGATTGAGGTCATGCGAAATCAGTAATACCGACATATTGAACTCTGCCTGCAACTCATCCAGTAGTTCGAGAATTTGTTTCTGAATGGTCACATCCAGAGCCGTGGTCGGTTCATCCGCTATCAGCAGTTTTGGACGGCATGCCAGCGCCATGGCAATCATCACACGCTGACGTTGCCCGCCCGATAACATATGGGGAAAGGCATCGAGGCGTTTCTCAGGTTCACTAATGCCGACCTTGCCCAGTAACTTTATGACCCATTTTTTTGCAGAGGCCCGGTCCAGGTTTTCATGCAGGTAGAGGGATTCAGCGATCTGGTTACCAATGGGATAGAGTGGATTCAGCGCTGTCATCGGCTCCTGGAAGATCATGGCAATATCCTGCCCGCGGATCTGTTCGACCTCTTGCATTGGCATTTCAAGAATATCCTTATCCTGGTAGATGATGCTGCCGCTTGAATAGCGACTAAATACAGGATCATGTAATCGCAACAGCGATAATGCCGTGACAGATTTTCCCGATCCCGACTCACCTACCAGGGCCAGTTTTTGACCCGCGTGAATATCAAAACTTGCGCCATGAACCACGTTGTCAAATTCTTCTCCCAGGCCAAAAGCAACTGAAAGGTTATCGATAGAAACCAGCTTATCCACGACGGGTATCAAAAGCCTCGCGTAAGGCCTCGCCGATAAAAATCAGCAGAACCAGAGTGCCCACCAGTACACCAAACGTGGTCATAGACAACCACCAGGCATCGATATTTTCTTTGCCCTGGGATAATAACTCTCCAAGGCTGGGGGTAGAAGGTGGTACGCCGAGACCGAGAAAATCAAGGCTAGTCAGTGCCAGTATGGCCCCACTGATTCGAAACGGTAAAAATGAAATCACCGGAGTCATGGCATTAGGTAACAAGTGCCTCCACATAATATTGGGGTTGGAAACACCCAGTGCGCGAGCGGCTGTGACATAATCCAGATTCCTTCCGCGCAAAAATTCCGCACGCACATAATCTGCCAGTCCCATCCAGCCAAACAGGCTTAATAGAACGATTAACAGTAAAATACTGGGGTTAAAAATCGAGGCAAAGATTATCAGCAGGTAAAGCTCAGGCATGGAGCCCCACACTTCGATCAGGCGCTGGGCCACCAGATCTACGCGACCACCAAAAAAACCCTGGATGGCCCCGGCAAAGATACCCAGCAGGGTACCTATGACGGTCAGGACCAGCGCAAAAATAACCGAAATGCGAAAACCATAAATCAATCTCGCCAGCACATCCCGTCCTCGGTCATCCGTACCCAACAGGTTTTCCGTAGAAGGTGGAGCCGGATTAGGGGCCTCTGCAAAATAATTAATAGTGTCGTAGTTATAAGGATTGGGCGGATAAACGGCCCAGCTACCTTGCCTGGAGAACTGTTCTTTTATAAAAGGGTCAAGGTAATCTGCCTCGGTATCAAAGTCTCCACCAAAAGTGGTTTCTGCATAGGTTTTAAAGATTGGAAAAAAGTATTCATCCTGGTATTTAACCAACAGGGGTTTGTTATTCGAAAGCACCTCGGCAAACAGGCTGAAGGCAAACAGTATCGAGAAAATCCACAAACTGACGTAACCGCGTCGATTGCGTTTAAAACGTTGCCAGGCCCTGTGAAAAGCACTTTGTTGATATGCACTGACGGCCATTATCGATTATCCAACGACTCAAACTGAATTCTGGGGTCAATCAACACGTAACTGATATCGGTAATCAGTTTGGCGATCAGGCCGAGCATGGTGAAGATATACAGCGAACCCATCACCACCGGGTAATCACGCTGAATAACCGATTCATAGGCAAGCAAGCCAAGCCCATCCAGCGAAAAAATCTGTTCTATCAACAGGCTGCCGGCAAAAAAAGCGGAGATAAATGCCGCTGGAAAACCCGTCACCAGCGGAATAACCGCATTGCGAAAAACGTGTTTGTATAAAACCTTGGATTCCGGCACACCCTTGGCACGCGCGGTTAAGACATATTGCTTACGAATCTCCTCGATAAAGCTGTTTTTGGTTAGCATCGTCATCACTGCAAAACTGCCCACTACAGATGCGGTAATGGGTAGCACCATGTGCCACAGATAATCCAGTATCTGTTGATACCACGGTAATTCAGCCCAGTTATCCGACACCAATCCGCGCAAGGGAAAAACATCCCAGAAACTACCACCGCCAAACAGGACCAACATTAAAACACCCAGTACGAAACCCGGAATGGCATAACCGATTAAGATAATTGTGCTGGTTATCACATCAAAACGTGAGCCATCCCTGACGGCTTTTTTGATACCCAGGGGGATACAGGTCAGATAGGTGATTAAAAAGGTCCATACGCCCAGGCTGATCGATACCGGAAGCTTGGATATAATGAGCTCAATGACCGATTTCTGATGAAAGTGACTTTCCCCCAGATCGAAGGATATATAGTTGAGGATCATTTCATAAAAGCGCTGGTGGGCCGGTTTATCAAAGCCATACAAAGCTTTCAATTCATTCAGGCGTTCTTCATCCAGGCCCTTGGCGCCACGGTAAAGCCCGGCCACCCCACTGCTCGCCTCCTGCCCCTGGGCGCCGTGACTTTGCAATTGCGCTACCAGTTGTTCTACCGGTCCGCCTGGCACAAACTGGGTGACCACAAAGGTAATCAACATGATTCCAAACAAAGTTGGAATCATTAACAGCAATCTTTTTAAAATATAGGCAGCCATACTGGAACTAAATACCGCTTATTATTTTTGCCACCAAGTGCTCAACATCCAGCTTTCTGCATCGTAGTAAAGCGGTAATTTTTGTGGTTGCCCAAACTTATCCCAGTAAGCGATGCGGTGATGTCCAATATACCAGTGTGGAACCAGGTAGTACTCATGCAATAGAACACGATCCAGGGCCCTTACCGCGGTAACCAGTTGATCGCGATCTTCGGCATAAACCACTTTTTCCAGCAATGCGTCGACCACCGGGTTTTCAATACCCATCAGGTTGCGTGTCCCTTCCTTGTTGGCTGAACTGGAATGAAACATGTTCATCTGTTCATTACCTGGCGATTGCGACTGGGGAAAACTGGCCACCACCATATCAAAATCAAAGCTATCCGTGCGCTGTTTGTATAGCGCCACATCCACCGTCCGGTATTCAACGCTGATACCCAGTTTCTTCAAGTTTCTGGCAAATGGTGCCAGTATACGTTCGAATCCTTTTTGCGAGAGCATGACATCAAACTTCAAGGCTTCACCTTTATTATTGACCAGAACACCGTCTTTTAAAATCCAGCCGGCCTCGGTCAGTAACTTTCTGGCCAGCCGGAGGTTTTTTCGTAAAGATGATGGTGGCTTGGTGGTTGCAGGTTTCCACTCCTGGGT
>JANTFY010000054.1 GCA_024763185.1 Gammaproteobacteria bacterium
TACTGGAACCGTTTTGATGTGGAGTACAGTTTCAACGACGAAATGGTTGGAACCGTTGAATATAATAAATATTGGGGGGATGAGGATACTACTTTCGGCCAGTTTGAAGATTCTTCGAATCTGCAGGTTGGCTTTAAGTATCTGTTCTAATAATAATAACAAAATTTTATAGGGGGCTTTGCCCCCTTTTTTTTCTTAAAAAGATGTTAAGTTGAAAATTGAAAGTTTATGTGCCGTCTTATGTAAGACATTTAAGTTAATTTTCTATTTTTATCTTGTTGTTGGTGATTAATTGAGGGTCGATGTAGTGAGTAACGCAAAAACAGATCATAAATTTGCCGCCCGGTATGCTGACTGGGTCATGCGCAATCGAATTTTGGTCATACTGGTCGTACTGGTAGCGACTGTTTTGGCTGCGACGCAGATCAAGTATCTCGATGTACGAAATGACCCGGATACCCTGCTGCCTGCCACCAACCGTTACGTGGCAACCAATGCCTATGGTGAACAGAAGTTCGGCATGGGTAACCTGATGGTGCTAGGGTTTATCCTCAAGGAGCCGGGTGACATCTATCAGCCCTGGTTTGTTAACCTGGTTAAGGAAATCCATGAAAAGATGATTGCATTGCCTAATTCTCGAGGCAATAACTTCATGGATCTGGCGGCGCAGAAAATAAAATACATGGGCGCGGAGGATGGCAGCCTGGTGTTTAAACGCCTGATCCCGACTGCCGGTATTTCCGATGATCCCGAAGTTGCCAAGGAGCAACTGGCCTTTCTCAAGGAAGGTCTTGAGACCAATCCGGTCATGGCCCCCATGTTGTTATACATGGAAGATGCCGAGGGCAATCGTTGTATTGAGTTTGACCAGGAAGGTTGTACCGCGCGTGGCACGTTTATTATCGGTGATTATGATGATGGCGTTAAGGAGGTTTACCTGCCATGGGTTTCCCAGGTCATTGAAATCGCCGATGATGTCAAGGCGCGCTACGGTGACCGTGTCGAAATACTGGTTGCGGGCGAACCTTATTTTCTTGCCTACATGCTGTATGACCTGGTCAACAAATGGTGGTTGTTTGTCATCTCCATTGTCATCGTAATCGCTATTTTATGGTGGCAGAACAAAGGTTGGCGTGGTGCTGTTTTCCCGATGATCGGGGTATTTGCAACCATTGCGTTAACCCTCGGTTTAATGGGTTTTACCGCCTTCAAGTTAACCACCATGATGGTATTAACACCGATGTTGTTATTGGCCATCGGCACCGGGCACGCGGTTCAGGTGACCCGGCGTTACATGACCGAAATGTTGAATTCCAACGGCGATACCATGGTCGCTTCGCGGGAGGCCATTTCCCACACCATCGTCCCGGCCACCCTGGCAATCATTACCGATATGGCCGGCTTTGCCACCCTGGCCTTTATCGATATCTCGTTTTACAAGGCCTATGCCTATTTCGGCATGTTCGGTATGGCCACGCTGCTGATCACCACAACGACATTGATACCTATCCTAATGTCGTACTTTCCGCCGAAAGTGGATCCGGAAAATCAAGAGATGTTCGAACCTTCGGCATTGGAAAATGGTGCGGCCAGTTTCACCACCAAGCTGATTATGGGTCCGGGTAAATGGGTTATCGTTTTGATGGTTGGCCTGTTGATCGCCTGGTCGGCAAAAGAAACAAAAATTCTCGAAGGAACGATGGATGATTTAATGCCGGGTGTGGAAAAAGGTATCAATTATTCACGAGCAGCGTTTAAGGAATCGTCTATTACCATTAAGGATATCACGCGTCTCGGCGAAGTTATGCCGGGTGTCATTTCGGTCAATATCCCCTTTACCAGCAAGGAGCCCCTATCACCGATCTGTGATGATGAAGATGATGCGGGTAACCTGCTTCCGAAAGGCTGTTGGGATGAAGAGGAAAAGGGCGCTCAGGGCATCATGAACGATGCGGATGTGCTGGCGGCCATCGAAAAGTTTGAGGCATGGATGCGTTCACACCCCAATATCGGTTTTACCGGGTCTTATGTTCAGTACATCCGGCTGGTGAATATGTTGCTTTCATCCGAGGGTGGAACCGGGGATGACATGGGCCTGTTCCATGTGCCCGATAGCACGCTGTTAGAATCGCGCATGGATATCTATGGTGACCCGGAAGACCCCGAGTACATTCCTGATGCAAACTTCATCGTGCAGAACTATAACGGCCTGCTGGAAGTGAATGTCAGTGACGGGGACCTGGATGCCTTTATTGATTCATCCACCTGGAATGAGGCGGTTGTCATGGGCTTTGTGAATACCATGGATCCGGTACTGACCCATAAAGTGGTGGCGGATATCCATCAGTATTTAAAAGATCATGAAAATGATCCCGGTTTTAACAAAATCAAGTTTGGCTTTAATGTTGGCGAAACCGTGACCATGCCGGAAACCGGTGATGTCGTCACCATTACCGGTGAAGAAGGCTCCAATCTTGGATTGGGTGGTTTCCTGGGTGCCACGGAAGCCTCGCGCGAGGTATCGGTTGATAACTGGTTGATCAGTCCGCTGCAGACCGCGCTGGTTATATTCGTCGTATCAGCCCTGATGTTTGGTTCCCTTACCGTGGCGTTTACCTTGATCATCATGCTGGCGATCACGCTGTTTGCCCAGTATGGAATGGGGGGGTACTTCACCTCGGTACAAAACTGGTCCGGTAACCTGGCATTCCACTTGCTGGTTACCCTGAGTATCGCGATGGGCCTGGGTGTCGACTATTCCATCTACCTGATTGAACGCCTGAAAGAAGAATACCAGGACTCAATGGGAGACTGGTCGAAGACCGTTTATGAAACGTTGCGCACCACCGGTGGCGCGATACTGGCCTCGGTGATTGTACTGCTTGGCAGCTTCATTCCACTGGTCTCCACCCAGTTGGCAAACACCTGGGGGCTGGGCATGTATATCGGTGAGGCATTGATCATCGATGTGATAGTGGCCTTTACCTTCCTGCCAATTCTGATTTACTGGATGCGACCGGGATACATTTTTAAAGCAAAAACTTAACCCTTGAGAAGCCCGGTTACTCGGGCTTCTTTATTAGTGTGTTAGTTTAAATAGTGAAATCTGGAAACTGGGTGCATGGTTAGAACGGGCCGTCAATTTTTCATCTTTATTGTTACGCTATTTCTGTTGTCGCCGTTGCAGGCGCAGAGAATACTGCCTTATCCACAAGGCGAGTTAACCGCTGAGCAGATAGTTGAGCAGGTGTATGCCGTGACGCACGGTCACCTGGTGCGCAATTCCGCCAGCAAGAAAAATAAAAAAGATATCGCGATGGTGGTCAGTCGTGCGCCGGAGGATCGAAGAAGGCCGGGGCGTCGCCCGGTCGTCAATACCTTTGAAACCTATGGCAACAGCAATCCGGTCAATTCGGATATCGATGCCATGCAGATGGCGATCATCAGATCTGGCAAGGCCAAGGGTACCGGGGTGCTGTATATCAGTTATGCCGATAAATCCAAATCCGGCATGATGACGTTGTGGCTGCCCAGCCTGCGCAAGGCCAGGCGTATGAATGAGCCCGCACATGAAGATACCTGGGTGGGTACCAATCTGACCTACGGTGAGCTGGTTTTAAGACGCCCTGAACATGAACACCATGAGCTGATGCCCGACGCGGTTTTCAATGATTGCCTGCTGGCAATGCAGCTTAACGACTGGGAGGTAAACCGCTACACCAAAAAATTACCTGGTCCACAATGCGGGCACCAGGGCAAAGAGGTTTATGTCGTTAAAAGTACGACCAAGTTCAAGGAGTGGTGGTACGACTACCATATCAGTGAAATAGACAAAACAACCTTCGCCCTGTACCGCACGGTTTATTACAAGAATGACGAAAAAATAAAAACTGTTGAGGTCGACTGGCAGTCGTTGGAGCAGGAAGACCCCCGCGTGGTGTATCCCCGCTACATCTATGCGCTGACCCATACCAATGGCATGGACAGCATGATTTATGTGCCGCGCAGTACCGTCGTGTTGAACCAGAGTCTGCCGGACAGTTTCTGGTCAGAGCGGACATTGCGAAAATATGGCAAGCGCTGAGCAGGAGAATCCCGAGGCAACTGCTCGCGAGGGTAATACGGCGGCCGATCGTTATGCCCGTTTTGTACTTCGCTACCGCTGGGCGGTCATAGGTTTCATCTTCTTTTTTACCCTGCTTGGCGCATGGTATATCAAGGATGTAAACCTGCGTAATGACCCGGATTCGTTGCTGCCGCTGTCCAACCGTTACATCGCCACCAACTTGTACAACGAGTACCACTACGGTATGGGCAATATCATGGTGTGGGGGGCGAAAGTTAAACAAGGTGATATCTACCAGCCCTGGTTCATCCAGATGATGGATGAGCTGTACCATGATGTCAGTCAGCTCGATTTTGCCAATGCCGACAATTTTATCGGTATCTCCTCTTCCAAGCTGCGCCATCTGGGTTTGACTGAAGAAGGCAGCCTCGATTTCAAGCGCCTTATCCCAGCCAGCGGCTTGTCTGATGATCCGCTGCAACAGAAACAGCAGGTCGAGTTCCTCAAAAATGGACTGCAAAAACACCCGGTACTGGAACCACTGCTGCTGTATTACGAAAATGATGCCGGGGAGCGTTGTGATCTGCTGGATGAAAACGGGGTTATCTCAAACCAGTCCATCGCCTATGCCCATCAACAATGCACGCCGAAAGCGACCTTCATCGTGGGTGATTTTAGCAACGAGTTGAAAGAACACCACTTGGCGTGGATTGCCGCGGTTAACGACCTGTTGCGTGAATACGAACAGCGTTACGCAGACCGGGTCGAATTCCAGATATCCGGTGAACCGTATTTTCTGGCCTCGATGGTGCAGGAGGTGTGGGATAAGGCCTGGCTGTTCGGCATATCGCTGGCCATCGTTTTGCTGGTATTGTGGTATGAATTTAAGCACTGGAACTGCTCGGTGTTTCCACTGCTGGGCGTGTCCATGACCATCGTGCTGACACTGGGCCTGATGGGGTTTACCCAGTTCAAGCTGACCACCATGATGGTGTTAACGCCGATGTTATTACTGGCTATCGGTATTGGTCACGCGATGCAGGTGACGCGTCGTTTTGTGCAGGAGTTGCACCGCACTAAAAATGCTGAAACAGCGGCCTATGAAGCAATTCGACATACCATCGTGCCGGCGTCACTCTCCATTGGTACCGATCTGCACGGCTTTTTTGCCATCTCTTTTGTGGACATCTCGTTTTACAAGGCCTATGCCTATTTCGGTATCTTCGGCATGTCGACGCTTATTTTGACCACGACTACGCTGATCCCATTGTTGATGACCATCGTACCGCCGAAAATGGACATTCAGGAAGAGGAAAAAAACTGGGAAAAACCCATGGGTATGGCCATAGCGGCTTTGTTGACCAGCAAGTTCAAATGGATACCACTGGCGCTGGTGTTTGCCGTATTGTGGGTATCGGCACATTACGCGGAACTGGGACGTGGCATCAGTGCCCTGCTGGCCGGTGAGGAAGGGCGTAGTGATGTGGAAGTCGCTCGTATTCAGGATGAATTTGACATCATGCCCGGGGTGGAAAAAGGCATTCACTACCCGCGTGCGGCCTTCAAGGACCGTTACTGGCTGGGTGAGCTGATGGGTGATGAAGAGGTCCGCCCGATCAAGGACCTGAACACATTGTCGGAGATGATGGCTGGCACCATTACCGCCAACTTGGTGATCCGCTCGAGAAAAGGGGTGCTTCCGCCCTGTGGTGAAGATTCGCGTGATGAAAACGGGGACCGGATTATCGGCCCCGATCGTTGCTATGATGAGCTCGAAGATCCTGCACAGGGCATATTCAATGATGCCGAGGTGGTAAAAGCCCTGTCAGACTTTGAAAACTGGCTGCGACAACATCCTAATGTGGGTTATTCGACCTCTTATATCCAGTTTATTAAAACCCTGAACATGATGCTGAACGCCCCCGAGGGGGAAGCACCGATGGAGCACATGAACCTGTTCGAGATTCCGGTCGAATCCCATCTGCGGGCCAACCGTTATGCCTATGAAGACCCCGAAGATCCGGAGTATCTGCCGGACCCGGACAGCACCGTGCAGCTTTACAATGCCATGCTGATCAGCAGTACCGATGCCGGTGAACTGGATAGCTTTGTCAATACGTCAACCTGGGATGAAGGGGTCATAGTCGGATTTATCAAAACGATGGACCCGGTGCAAACGCATCAGACCATTGTCGATATTCAGAATTACCTGGAGCAGCATAAATTTGATCCGGGCATGAGTGAGATTCGGGTGGGTATAGAAGCCGGCGAAAAAGTGGAGATTCAGCTGGATGACGGTGTCGGCATCATCACCACTGAGGAATCCATCACCGATGGCAAGGCTGCTATCGGTGGCTTTCTGGGGATAACCGAAGCCACGCGCGATGTGGCCTTTGCCGAATGGCTGCATGCACCGGCGATGACCTCGGTTACCGTATTTTTAATGTCGGCCATCATGTTCCGATCCTGGACGATTGCTTTTGTGCTGATCTGCCTGTGTTATATCACGCTGATGTCACAATACGGCCTGGCCGGGTACATGACCTCGATAAAGGAATGGTCGGCCAACCTGGCCTTTCATGTTCAGGTGGCGTTGAGCATCGCCATGGGGCTGGGTATCGATTACGGGGTTTACATGGTGTCGCGCCTGCGTGAGGAAATGCAGAAAAACGGATTGAACTGGCAGCAGGCACTGCAGGATACGCTGAGCTCGACCGGTTCGGCCATTGTTATTTCGGTTGTCGTGCTGTTGGGCAGCGTGATTCCTTTGATGAATACCATGTTGGCCAATACCTGGTCGGTGAGCCTGTATATTGCCGAAGCGCTGATACTGGATGTGTTGACCGCACTGATGTTCCTGCCCCTGCTGATTTACTGGTTCAAACCCCGTTTTATCTTTAAAGCCAATGAAAAATGCTAAAACCACAGCTTAATGTCTAAATTTTATTTTCTTAGCGGGCTCTGAGTAAAAACTGCAATATATAATAGAGAAAAGTTAACACATAAAGGCTTCGGTGCTATGCTGTTCAAACAACAATAAACAGGGTCAATCCCTCATTTAACTTAACTTAAGGTGAATTTATGTTCAAAACCATAAAGATGTCAGCAATTCTGCTGTCTTTCATGCTCGTTATGGGTGTTCAATCCGTACAGGCATCGCAAGAAATGATTATCGAAAAACAAAGCCCACTGGGATTTGAGGAAACCATTGAAAAAATTAAATCCAATGCCAAGGCATTGGGTTGGAAAGTGCCAAAATCGTGGAAGAAAAACTTTCAGAAAAACCTGATGAAAGTGACCAAGAAAGATGTCGGCAAAAACCTCGTGTTTTCCATGTGTGAACCCTGGGAAGCGGTCAAATTACTCAAACATGATAAATATAAAAAGTTTTTTGCCATGATGCCCTGTTCTTTCGCCGTGTATGAAAAGTCCGATGGCAAGGTGTATGCCTCCGCGATGAATATCCAGATGATGGGGCAGATGTATAAAGGTGAGAAACCGATTGAAGACCTGGTCAATAAACTGGGGCCACAGATGGTTAAAATGATGGATTTCGAATAAACCCAGTTATTCGTTTTTACAAAACCCGAAAAAGTAAAAACCGCGCTCTTGAGCGCGGTTTTTTTTGGTAAATAACGCTGAGATGCCTTTATTAAAAATTGTTAAATAATCGTTAAACTGGAGAGAGATCATTTACATCAATAATTATATTGGTATAAAATTCCCATAATTACTTGATGGGGATAATCATGAAAACTTTCAAAACCTTGCTATTCAGCCTGCCCGTTCTCGCGCTGTTAATTTCCTGCGGTGGCAGCAGTACGGACGAGTCCACAGGCTCTACTGCGCAACGGACGGGTACGGTTGGCATCCTTTTGACCGATAAACCCGCTGACCCTGCGCTTTTCCTATCCATCAATGCCGCCATCGAATCCGCCGAGTTGATAGGCGGGGATGACGATGCTGGGCGAGTCGTACTCTATTCCGGCCCGACTCAGACCTTTGATTTGCTGAGGTTGCGTAATGAGGCCATACCTTTCACGTTTAATGATGAAGTGCCGACAGGAAATTACTGCAAGATCCGCCTGACACTGAGTGACCTGGAACTGGTGCTGGCAGACGAGACGCCGGATGATACAACGGATAACGTGACTTACCACCCCAACCTGCCGGGTAATGGAAAGCTGGATTTAGTCGCCAAGGATTGTTTCGAGGTGGGGCCGGGTGAAGTGATTACCTTGCAAGTGGATTTGGACGCGGCAAATTCGTTTCATATCGTGGGAAACAACAATGGCTTTAATTTTCGACCGGTGGTCTTTCTCGATGTCTTGAGCCAGGAGTTTGACAGCAAGCTGGTGCGACTTGAAGGTACGCTTGCCAAAACGGATGACGATGAAATGCTGCTGTTGTTGTGTGAAGCTATCCCCACGGCTCATAGCAACAGTGAAGGTTGTGTTGAAGTTCGATTGGGAGATGATACGGCCTTTTTTGACAACCTGGATCATGAAGGTATGCCTCGAGCACTGGATGAGCTATTCCTGCCAGAGAAGTTAGGGGAAACATTGACCGTTATCGGCTGGCCACAGTACTGGGTGCCACCTTACATGAATATTGACGTACCCGAAGGCCATTATCCAACACCCGGTGAATGCATACTGTGGATGGTTGGCGTGGAGCCGGGTCAACAGGAGGATGCCATTGATTGTGATGATGTGCCTGATGAGTTGCCGCAAGATACAGTACTGGTAAACCATGAAGGTCCGCAAAAAGACCGGCATCATCCTTTAATGGTAATGGATGGACTGGTTATCGAACGGGGTGAATTCCTGCAACTGGAAGGCGAAGTTGCCACAGCAGTGGATGTTGATACCAATGAATTTACCATGAATCTGGCGGACGGCGCCCCGATTACTGTCGAAGATGCGTTAAGCGTTCTGTTACAACAGGGCGAAACCGACGATATCAATGGCACGCGAATTGTATCCAAGGCCGGTGAATTGCTTGAAGCAGGCGACATCCAGGCGATGCTGCCGCTGCAGGTCGATGGTGTGTTAGATATCGATACCGACACGTTAAAAGCCGCTTTGATAATCCTGGATACCGCCACACTGGGAAGCGAGCAGGTAACGGGAACCATCCAGGCCGTCGAAGAGGGTTATTTAACCCTGGTGCCGGATGCCGATCCGGTTTGTGGTATTGAGACCGAACTGTTGATGGTTAATTTGAGCGAAGAAGTGGATCTGTTAACCGTCGTTATCACCGACGAAGAGAGCGTGATTAATCCGGGCGGTACTCTGGAAATCGGGCAAACCATCGGTATGAACGGTAATTGTGAAACCACCGGTTATGAAACGGATAACGTGGTTATTGTCGATGATCAAAGAGACTGACCCTGGGGTTATGGCGTAATCACTATTGACTCCGAGCCATGAAGCCACTCATTTTGAGTGGCTTTTTTTTGGCCAATGGCAGGGTCAGGTTGAAAGGCTACCGATTATCCTAAAAACCTGGTCCAGCTGGGTTCGGTACTTTTAGCTAATGTGTTTCAGGCAATCCAGATAAGCAGCATCATCCGGCAGGGTATTATCGCGTTGCGCCATCCACAGGGCCTGACCGAGGCATTCCATCATCGCATGTTCGGCTTCATGCCGACCTTTTTTCTTGCACAGTTTTTTATGGAGCTTTTTGATGCCGGTTGGACGGTCGGTCGATGCCTGTTCACGCAGGGCGATATGCATGCCCATGTGCAGAAAGGGATTGCTCTGGCCGGCTTCGGGAGAAAACTCGGCCTGTCGGGCTGAGTCGGTGCTGTCGAGCAGGTCATGATACTCGGGATGTAGTTCGATGACCTCGGCTATCAGGGCTTCCATGGGTTCCAGCAACTGTTTTTGCTGCATTTTTTGCCAGACGGTCAGGTAAACCTGGCGGGTTTCATCGCGACTTTGGAACATATTGAAGCATTGACTGGAAAAGGCTGGCTATTATAGCGAGATTCGGGGCATAAATTACACGGGAGTCTTCTTTTTATACTCACACAGGTCTTCAATAATGCAACTGCCACAGCGGGGTTTACGTGCGATGCAGGTGTAACGCCCAAGCAATATCAGCCAATGATGGGCATCGACCTTGAATTCTTCAGGAACCAGTCTGAGCAGGCGCTTTTCGACTTCATTAACATTCTTACCGGGCGCAATGCCGGTGCGGTTGGAAACCCGAAAAATGTGGGTGTCTACGGCTATGGTGGGTTCGCCAAAGGCCGTGTTCAGAATCACATTGGCGGTTTTACGACCAACGCCTGGCAGGGCTTCCAGCTGCTTGCGTTCTCGCGGCACCCTGGAATCATATTCATCGATCAGTATTTTGCAGGTGGCGATGACATTTTTTGCCTTGGAATTAAACAGGCCGATGGTTTTGATGTATTGCTTCAAACCTTCCTCACCCAGTGCATAAATTTGTTCGGGCGTATTGGCCACCGGGTAAAGTTTGGCCGTGGCCTTGTTGACGCCCACATCGGTAGCCTGGGCGGACAGAATCACCGCAATTAACAGTTCAAAATCAGAAGTGTAATTGAGTTCGGTAGTGGGCTCCGGGTTTTGCGCTTGCAGGCGGGTAAAAATCTCAATACGTTTTTGTTTATTCATGAGTTGTTACCACGAACTATCCTTTGTGACCGGGTTGCTAGACGGTTTAATGTTCGGCAAGCGGTTCAACTGAAACGGCTTTAGTCGTTGAAACAATGCGGTCTTCTATCAGGTTTTTGCCGACGATCAACAGGGCCAGCCCGAAGAAGGCACCGGGGGGCAGGATGGCGAGCAGGAAACCGCCATAGTTTTCGTTCAGGGTTATCTGCAGTGCCTGGGCGGCTTCACCGAACATCAGGTCAGCATTTGCCAATATTGTGCCAAAGCCGAATATCTCGCGTAACAGGCCGAGCAGGGTTAATACAATGAGGAAGCCCAGTCCCATCATGAAGCCATCCAGCGCTGAGGCGGCCACGGAATTTTTTGAGGCAAAACCTTCCGCGCGTCCAATGATGGAACAGTTGGTGACAATCAGGGGGATAAAAATCCCGAGTACCAGGTACAGCTCGTAAAACCAGGCTTTCATGACCAGCTCGATGATGGTTACGATGGATGCAATGATCAGAACGAAGACCGGTAGGCG
>JANTFY010000055.1 GCA_024763185.1 Gammaproteobacteria bacterium
CCGGACAGGGTGCCGGCCTGGTAAACCGGTCCGATCGGTGCCAGGTGATTCATGATCTCCTGCCTGCCGCCAAAGGCGCCGACCGGCATGCCCCCACCAATGACCTTGCCCAGTGCGGTCAAGTCTGCCTGCACACCATAATATCCCTGCGCGCCGCTCAGGCTTACCCGAAAGCCGGTCATGACTTCATCGATAATGAACACCGCTCCATGTTTGCTGCAGTTATCACGCAGGCATTCAAGAAATCCCGGCACCGGAGGAATGCAATTCATGTTACCCGCGACCGGTTCAACGATCAGGCAGGCGATTTCATCGCCCACTTCGGCAAACAGTTGATTGACCTGGTCGATATTATTGTATTCCAGGGTCAGGGTGTTTTCAGCCAGCGCTTTGGGGATACCCGGTGAACTCGGTACGCCCATGGTCAGGGCTCCGGAACCGGCCTTGACCAGCAACGAATCACCATGACCGTGGTAACAGCCTTCGAATTTCACAATCTTATCGCGACCGGTAAAACCACGTGCCAGGCGAATCGCCGACATGGTGGCCTCGGTGCCGGAACTGGTCATACGCACCTGGTCCATGCCCGGCATGATGTCGCAAATTCTATCGGCAAGTTCGATTTCAAGTTCAGTCGGCGCGCCGAAGCTGAGCCCGTTATCAGCCGCATGTTTAACCGCTTCGATAATCTCAGGATGGGCATGTCCACAGATCATGGGCCCCCATGAACCCACGTAATCGATATAGGCATTGCCATCGGCATCGTAAAGATAGGCCCCTTCTGCCCGCTCTATGAACAGCGGGGTTCCACCCACACCGTTAAATGCCCTGACCGGAGAGTTCACACCACCGGGAATCGTTTTCTGCGCGCGATTGAATAAGGCTTCGGATTTTTGCGTCGATGAGCTCATGAAGGTTTGCATCCAGGTTGAAAAATTAAGCGCGCATTTTACGCAATATCTCGCAGGCTGAAAAACTTTATTAACCTTAAACAAACATGCGACTGAAACGATTTGCCTGCAGTTCGATGTCGGGCGCTGCAAACAGTCCCTGAATAACCGCCACCATGTCCGCACCGCGGCTGATCAAATGCGGGGCATTGTCCGTGGTTATTCCGCCGATCACGCACAGCGGACAATCCAGTTCAGGGCGGGCCTGATCCAGCAATTCGGGACGGGCCTGCACCGCATCCGGCTTGGTGTTGGATGGAAAAAAACGCCCAAACGCCACGTAGTCAGCACCCTCTAGGCATGATTGACGGGCGAGTTCGAGACGGTTATAACAGGAACAACCGATAATCGCCTGTGACCCCAGGCGTTCACGTGCTGTATTGATATCTTGATCCTGCCTGCCCAGGTGAACGCCATCGGCACCTGCCTCCAGCGCAAGCCCGACGTTATCATTGATGATAAACAGCGCACCATGTTGCCGGCAAAGCTGCTTCAATAATCCCGCCTGTTCCAACTGTTGTTCGTAGGGCAGATGTTTGTCGCGGTATTGAAGAATGTTCATGCCGCCGTGCAGGGCAGCCTGTACCGCTTTGAGCAGCCTGCCTGTATCTGGCATCAGGCGCCTGTCGGTGATGCCATAGAGTCCTTTCAGGCGAGCTTTGTTATTCATCCCCGGCCCAGAACAGGCGATTGGGAAAATGTTGGCCCATACCAAAACGACGCGCATGTTTCAGGCTTTGCCAGGTGTAATCCTGCGCTTCGCGTGAAGCGGAAAGCGGATCCAGGCCCTGCGCCATCAGAGCTGCCAGACTGGCTGCCAGGGTGCAACCACTGCCATGGTATTCAAACGGTAAACGCGGCCACTCAAAGTGATCAATTTCACGATGATTATGAAACAGTCGATTGACCACCTTTTGATTGCTATCGTGCGTACCGGTCAACAGAACGTGATCACAACCACGATCCATCAAACCACTGGCCATGGCGGCAGGTGTATCCGCTTCCGGCACCAGGGCAGCGGCTTCCAGGGTATTTGGCGTCAACACGTCGGTCATGGGTAATAGCAGGCTGTGCATGGCATCCATGATTTCCTGGTTGGCCAGTTCGGTGCCGGCACCGCTGGCCAGGATCGGATCAAAGATGACCGGCACATCGGCATAGTCATACAAAATGGAATGCAGCGCTTCGATAACCTCAACACTGGCCAGCAGGCCAATCTTGAAAGCCGCCACCGGCAGGTCTTCAAGCACTGCGCGTGCTGACTGAATGACAATATCCTCATCGATCGGCACCAGGCTGGACACATCGATACTGTCCTGAACCGTCAAACAGGTCACCACGCTCGCGGCATGGCAACCCTGGCTGGAAATGGCTTCAATATCGGCCGAGATACCGGCACCCCCGGTGGCATCGTGGCCGGAAAAGGATAAAACCACAGGTGGCATAGATTTTTTTTCGTCGTTATTCATACAGGGGATTTCTATCCTCAACCTTTCTGATCATCAAGCCGGGTATAGGCTTCAATCTTGTTCCAACGCAACCAGATCAATAACAGTACAGGTATGCCAAGCAGTGCTGTAAACAAGAAAAAGTTGGTGTAACCAATATTATCCACCATGCTTCCCGAATAGCCACCCAGTGTTTTGGGTAATAGCGTCATAATTGAGCTGAAAATAGCGTATTGCATGGCAGTAAAAGATATATTGGTCAGGCTGGACAGAAATGCAACAAAAGCTGCCGAAGCAAGTCCGGCCGAAATATTGTCAGCTGCAACCACAATGTATAATAGGTGCAAATCATTCCCAGTCTGCGCCAGAAACATGAATAACAGGTTGGTCGCCGCCGACAACAAAGCCCCGATAAACAGAATTCTAATCACTCCGTATCGCACCGACAGCACACCGCCCAGAAAACCACCCAGCAGTGTCATAATCAGACCAAACGTTTTAACGGCAGTGGCAATCTCGGTCTTGGTAAAACCAAGGTCCTGATAAAACACGTTTGAAATAACTCCCAGAACTATATCCGATATCCGATACAGGCCAACCAGTAGTAGTACCCACAACGCCAACTTAAAACCGAAACGCGAGAAAAAATCAGCTACTGGACGAACATAAGTATCATCCACCACATCTCGCCTTACCACTCCCAATATGACGGCCAGCTTTGCAATTAAAGTGGCAACAGCCAGGCCCATGGTCAACCGGGTTGTCTCCATCAACAGGCCAGCCAGCACCTTGTTACCGAGTAGGGAAGCCAGTAACTCTTTTCCATCCGCAGCAAGACCGCTACTGAAATAATAACTCAGCACAAATCCACAAACGGCCAGCGCAAACAGAACCAACAAGCCGGCATAATCCCGTGCTACATAGTCGTTTAAACCACTTTCCGGCAACTGTGGCTCAGGGATCAGAAAGGTTGTAACCACACCGATCAGCATCATGGCGGCCATCAGGAAATAAGTCAGGCGCCATGCCTCATAGCTGTAGGCGGCAGTGGAAGAACCAAAGTAATCAGCCAAAAAAAGCGCCCCCGCTCCTGCAACTACCATGGCTATACGATAACCGCCTATATACATGGCCGATAGCAATGCCTGTAAATCACTTTCAGCAGACTCAATCCGGTAGGCATCGATAACAATATCTTGTGTAGCCGAGGAAAACCCCAGTGCCACGGCCGCAAGCGCCATCATGACCAGGCTGCTGTCACTTAGCACAGGATTGATCAGCGCCATCCAGCTGATAGAACCTATTACTGCCAGCTGGGCTACCAGCAGCCAGGCACGCCGACGCCCAAACACAGAAGTCAGTACAGGTAGTGGCAGCTTATCAATCAGGGGGGCCCATACAAACTTGAAGGAGTAACCCAGCGCCGCCCAACTGAAGAAAGTTGTCGTGGAACGTTCAACCCCGGCTTCGCGCAGCCATAACGACAGGGAAGAAAAGATCAGCAAAATGGGTATACCCGCAGAAAACCCTAGAAAAAGCATGGTGATTACGCGTGGCTTACGAAAGGCCTTGAGACTTTCCCCCCAGCTATGGTGCAACATTGTTTTCATTTGCCGCTTTCAATACTAAAGTCATAATCCATGATCAATGGTGCATGATCTGAAAAACGCTGGTCTTTATAAATTGAAGCCGACCTGATCAGCGTTTTCAGCGCCGGCGTGACCACCTGATAATCGATACGCCATCCGACATTTTTATCCCAGGCCTGCCCACGGTTGGACCACCAGGTGTATTGATCCTCGCCCTGTTCCACCTCGCGAAAGCCATCGACGAAACCCACCCGGTCAAACAGGTCGCTCATCCATTCGCGCTCATGCGGCAAAAACCCGGAATTTTTCTGGTTGGCTTTCCAGTTTTTCAGGTCGATTTCCTTGTGTGCGATATTCCAGTCACCGCAGATAATAAACTGGCGCCGTCGACGTTTTAACGCTTGCAGGTGAATCTTAAAACTCTTGAGAAAGCGCTCCTTGGATTCCTGACGGTGCTCACCGGACGAACCCGACGGTGCATACAACGAGATAAACGAAATATTTTTATAACGGAATTCCAGGTAGCGGCCTTCGTTATCAAATTCACTATCACCATAGCCGTGAATGATTTCCAGTGGCTTTTTGCGCGCATAGATCGCGGTACCGCTATAACCTTTTTTTAACGCATCGCAATAGCTCACCTGGTAACCCGGAGGGTGATAAAGTTCATCCTGCAGCTGGTCAACCTGGGCCTTGGTTTCCTGGATGCACACCACGTCTGCTCCCTGTGCGGACAACCAGTCAAAGAAACCCTTGCGTCCGGCCGCTCGAATTCCATTGGTATTGATAGAAATGACTTTCATAAGCGCTGTTTACTGTCAAAGAAAAACCGGCACCCAAAAGCACCGGACTGCAAACATGTTATGATACCTCACAACTCACTTGACGGCTAAATCATGCAACCCTTTCAACAACAATTTCTGGACTATTGCATCCATCGCGGCGTGTTACGCTTTGGTGAATTCACCCTTAAATCCGGCCGGGTCAGCCCTTATTTTTTCAACGCCGGATTGTTCAATAACGGTGAAGACCTGTCTGCTCTCGGTAATTTTTATGCCCAGGCCATCAAACACGCGCAGCTCGATTTCGATGTGTTATTCGGCCCCGCCTATAAAGGCATACCACTGGCCGCCTTAACTGCGGCCAGCCTGTACCAGCAGTTCAAGATTAACAAGCCCTATGCCTTTGATCGCAAGGAGAAAAAAGACCATGGCGAAGGCGGCCAGATTGTAGGCGCCGACCTGAAGGGTGATATCCTGATTATTGATGATGTCATTACCGCAGGCACGGCCATCCGCCAATCGATGCAATTGATCGAATCTTTAGGGGCCAGAGTCAAAGCAGTCACCATCGCACTGGACAGGCAGGAGCGTGGCCAGGGACGCCACTCGGCCATCGAAGAACTGGAACAAATGGGCTTGCAAGTGATCCCGATTATCCGCCTGGCTGACATCATGAGTTACCTGCAACAAAAAGGGGACCAGGAACAACTGGAAGCCGTCCAGCTATACCGTTCAACTTATGGTATTGAGCAAGATTAAAGGAACCCACCCCGTCAATGCCGGTCCTAACTACATGTTTATTCATGTAGGACCGCATCATGTCAACGCCTTTCAGCTACCTGTTGTGCCTGCTTGCTGTCTGCTCAACAGCCTTTGCGCAACCGACCACGATCACGGTAAACAGCGGTAAATTTCAGACCGCAGTGGTCGAACTTTATACCTCGGAAGGCTGCAGCAGTTGTCCGCCGGCCGATCGCTGGTTAACACAACTGACCCGGGTCCCCCACCATGAACTGGATACGCTGGCTTTATCGTTTCACGTGGATTACTGGGATTATATAGGCTGGAAAGATGAATTTGCCAATCCCCGCTATACCGAACGGCAACGCCGGCTGGCGCTCCTCAACCGGCAATCCAGCATCTATACGCCCGAGTTTTTCGTCGACGGCCAGGAAGCGCGCGGCACCCTGAATATTCTGGAAAAGATTCGCAACAGTAATAAAACCGCATCCAAAATTGACCTGTCGTTGACTGTTGCACAACACCCCGACCAATTGCTTTTAAACCTTAACAGTCAAAACCATAGCAAGCAGGCATTACATGTTCAATTTGTGGTATTCGAGAACGCGTTAAGCAATCAGGTTGATAAAGGAGAAAATGCCGGGCGTACATTAAATCACCAGCGCGTGGTACGTTACCTCAGCACGGATCGGGCCGTAACACCTACGCTGTCACACCAAATCCCGATACAAGCCGACTGGAAACAGCAAAATCTCGGGGTCGGCGCAATAATTACATCTCCTGACCAGGAATATATCCAGGCAGTTTTCACTTTATTGTCCAGTGCCTTATAACCTGGCTTAACCGACACCGGGTTAAGCGTGGATTACAAAAAGGACCAATTAGTCTATTATTGTTCTGATAAGGATTGTAAAAAAGCAGATCCACTAATATTCAAAACAGGGTTACCCGTATTTCTCAGCAGGGGGAGATTGTTGGCTACATGAACAAGCGACAACGTATTAACAGTTTTATCCAGCCGATTATTTTCAGCCTGGGCAGCCTGTTGTTGTATCAAAACCCTGCTTTCTCAAGCAATCTTTACAAATGGGTCGATGAAGAAGGGCAAGTTCGATACGGTGACCACCTGCCGGTGCAGGATGCCAACAAGCGTCATCAGCAACTGTCACCGGATGGTCGCATCGTAGAAACAAAGGATGCCGCCATCCCGCCCGAACAGCTCAAGCGCGAGCGCGCCGAACGTCAACGCCTGGCCGAGGAAGCCAAACTCCGGGCAGAAATGGAAGCACGCCAGCAAGCCATCAGGGATCATCACGATAACGTTTTATTGATGACCTTCAGTAATGAAGAGGAAATCCAGGAAGCCAAACTGGAACGACTCGATATTATCGATTCTGTCATTCGGCTGCTGAAAAAAAATATTAAAAACGAAGAGAGCAAGCTGGAGCGCCTGGAGCAACGCGCATTTGAACAATATATTGAAAAGGATCAGGTGGTACCAGGCGGGCTGGCGCAGAACATTGAATACTTTACCGAAAAAATTCTTGGCATCCAGCAACAGCTGGTTTTAAAAATGGACGAACGCGACCGGGTGAAAAAACAATATGCCGAGGACCTGATCCGTTACCGCGAACTGACCCAGCAAACTCCCACCGAAAACCCGGTAAATAACCTGCCTCACTAGCCCTTGATCAACGTACCCACGCCGCGGTTGGTCAATAACTCCAGCAACACGGAATGTTTTACCCGTCCGTCGATGATATGACTGGTTTTCACACCTGATTTAACTGCATCCAGGGCACAGTCGACCTTGGGCAACATGCCGCCATGAATCACACCCTGCTCAATCAGCGCATCGGTATCATAAGCCGTCAGTCCGGTTAATAGTTCGCCATTGTCATCCAGCACGCCGGGGGTGTTGGTCAACAGCAACAGTTTTTCCGCTCCCAGCACAGAGGCCAGTTTCCCTGCCACGATGTCCGCGTTGATATTATAGGACGCGCCATCCTTACCTACCCCAATCGGTGCGATAACCGGGATAAAATCGTCTTCATCCAGCATTTTTACCACCGAGGGATCGATACTCTCGACCTCACCCACATGGCCTAGATCGATGTTTTCCGGCGCCTGCTCAGTTTTCGAAACCAGTTCCAGGCGTCTTGCATAGATCAGGCCACCGTCCTTGCCGGTTAAACCAACCGCCCGGCCACCGTGTGTATTGATCAGTGAAACGATCTCCTTGTTGACCAGTCCACCCAATACCATCTGCACCACATCCATGGTTTCGCGGTCTGTGACCCGCATGCCTTCAATAAAGGTACTTTCCTTGCCGATGCGTTCCAGCAACTTGCCGATCTGCGGCCCGCCACCGTGCACAATCACCGGATTAACACCCACCTGCTTGAGCAACACGATATCCTGGGCAAAGCTGCTTTTCAGTGCTTCATCCACCATCGCGTTACCCCCGTATTTAATCACCACCGTCTTCTGATCCAGTGCCTGGATGTAAGGTAAAGCTTCAATCAGGATTTCTGCGGTGTTGTTATCGGTTTGACTCATGTTGTTTTCCAAAAAATTAGTGTCGGCCTGAATGCCCAAAACCACCTTCCCCGCGATGGCTTTGATCGAATTCGTCTACAATTTCAAAACCGGCCTGCAGCACCGGCACCAGCACCAGCTGTGCCAAGCGCTCACCGGGTTTCAATGAAAATTCATGTTGCCCCCGGTTCCAGGTGGAAACATACAGTTGTCCCTGGTAATCGGAATCGATCAATCCCACCAGGTTACCCAGCACGATGCCATGTTTATGCCCCAGGCCGGAGCGGGGTAAAATCATCGCGGCCAGTGAAGGATCGCCTATATGGATGGCTATACCGGTCGGCACCAGCTCGGTTTGCCCGGGCTGCAGGGTGATTTCCTCATCGATACAGGCCCTCAGATCCAGGCCGGCGGAACCCTCGGTGGCATACTCCGGTAACGGAAATTCATTGCCCACACGGGAATCAAGAATCTTCAGTTCTATTTTATGCATATTGAATCTTGGTTAATGGCTGGCGCTATGGAATAAATCGGCGATTATATCAACTAGCTGCGCGGCAATTACAGTTTTTGACTGGCGTTCAAGTTGACGCTCACCCTGTGCCCAGAAAACAGAGAGGGCGTTCTCGTCGACATCAAAACCGCTATGCTTTTCATGTACCCAGTTGGCGGCAATCACATCCAGCCTTTTCTGCTGCAGTTTGATGCGGGCATGTGTCTCCAGGTCGGCGGTCTCGGCGGCAAACCCCACACAAAACGGTCGTTGCTCGAGGCTGGATACCGTTGCCAGCACATCCGGATTCCTGACCAGTTTCAAAGTCATTTCATCAGCCGATTTTTTGATCTTGTCGGCTGCCTGTTGCTGTGGCCGATAGTCCGCCACTGCCGCACTGGCAATAAAAATATCGATGCCATTGATATGCGACAGCACCTGTTGCAGCATATCATCGGCAGATTGGCAAGTTAACAGCTGTGCAGACCCAGGTACCGGCAGGCATACCGGCCCGCTGACCAGCGTCACTTTGGCTCCTGCATTGATAGCGGCCTCGGCCAGCGCATAACCCATTTTTCCGGAACTGCGGTTGGAAATATAACGTACTGGATCAATAGCTTCGCGCGTGGGTCCAGCCGTTATCATGACATTCAATCCCTGCAGACGCCCGGGTTTGAACAAGGCCAGAACTTTTTGTAGCAGATGCCCCGGTTCCAGCATCCGGCCCGGCCCGGACTCACCACAGGCCTGCTCCCCTTCATCGGGGCCCCACAGCAATAACGAACGGCTGGCCAGGGTTTTGAGATTGTCCTGGGTAGCCTGTTTCTGGTACATCTGCTGATTCATGGCCGGCGCCAGAGCAATTTGACTCTCCGTCGCCAGCGCAATCGTCAGTAACAGGTTGTCGGCATAACCCTGCGCCAGTTTGGCAAGAGTATCGGCAGTGGCCGGCGCTATCAGCAATAAATCGGCCCAGCGCGCCAGTTCGATATGATCCATCGCGTTACTGGCCTCAGCATCGAACAATTCCACGTAAACCGCATGACCGGTCAATGCATGGAAGGTCAGTGGACGAATAAATTCCTCCGCCGCCGGTGACATCACCACGCGTACACTAGCGCCCTGTTTTATCAACAGGCGACAAAGTTCGGCCGCTTTATAGGCCGCGATCCCGCCGCTGACGCCAAGCAGAATATTTTTATTGAGCAAATCCGTCATTTAATCTATTTTACAGGCTTAACACAAACGACAACAACCAGCTCAGGGAAGGTATAATGGCGATAACGGATTGGCCCAACGACGAAAGACCGCGCGAAAAATTATTGCTCAAGGGAGCACACAGCCTGTCAGATTCTGAACTGCTGGCCATCTTCCTGCGCACCGGCATCAAAGGCAAGTCGGCCGTAGACCTGTCACGAGACCTGCTCAATGACTTTGGCTCTTTACGCGCCTTGCTGACCAGTGACCAGTCATCGTTCTGTTCGCATAAGGGACTGGGCACGGCAAAATATGCCCAGTTACAGGCTGTGCTTGAAATGGCAAAACGCCACCTGGGTGAAACCCTGAAACGCGAAAACACCCTCAACAGTCCCGACGAAACCCGCTCCTACCTGCACTCGATGATGCGGGATTACAACCATGAAGTCTTTGGCTGCCTGATGCTGGATAACAAACACCGCGTCATCGTATTTCGCGAATTATTCAGCGGCAGCATCAACAGCGCCAGTGTGTATCCACGTGAAGTGGTCAAACAGGCCCTGGCCGACAATGCCGCCGCGGTGATACTGGCGCATAACCATCCCTCGGGCATTGCCGAACCCAGCCAGTCAGACATACAAATAACCCGACGCTTGAGCCAGGCCCTGGAACTGGTCGATATCCGTGTACTGGATCACCTGGTTATCGGTGATGAAGTGGTGTGTTTTTCAGAGCGTGGATTGATATAACGTTAATTAACCCATATAGGAACTATGGATACACCCTGAGGGCATAATGATCAGGACGCTACGCTCAATTCCTGGTCACTTTTTCCGAGCAGCATTTGCAATCCCTGCTGATAATACTGGCAGGATTTTTCCTTCTCATTCAATTCATCGCGGTTCAATAGGTTTGCCATTTCCAGGCAACATTCGGCCGTGGGCCGCGCCCCGATACTGGCTTCCAGGTAGTTTTGCGCTTTCCCCCATAACTTTAATCGAATACAGATGCGGCCCAGCGCGAGCAACAGGACATCATTGTTGCCATAGTCCTTGAGCCAGTTTTCTGCCGTATTAAGTTGAGCGGTTGTGTCTTTCACCTTGAGCCGACCGTAATAATCGACCAACCGGGCGTTCCAGTGCTGTTTTATTGATTTGGTGACAATCTGTTCGATTCTTTTACTGTCCTGGTCATATCGATTGAGCAGTTCAAGATAATGTAAAATCAGCTCGGGATCGGTCTGGTAGGACTTTGGCAGTTTTGCCCAGGCCTTATCCAGCGCCTCTCCATTTATTTTGCCGGCCTGGTCAAGGCAACCGGTAAAAGCACTGATTTCGTATTCTTTCAGGCGCTCTTCGCGCAGCAGTTTTTTCTTGCGCAGCTCGGGTAACAGGTCACACAA
>JANTFY010000056.1 GCA_024763185.1 Gammaproteobacteria bacterium
CAGGTCGCCTTCAACGCCACCACCCGTATCAAGCATAATCTGCGCCAGCAGCTTTATCACAAAATTCAACGGCTTGGCCCCTTGTACTTAAGTGACGAACGCAGTGGCGAGATTGCTACCACGCTCACTGACGGTGTGGAAGCACTGGAAAATTACTACGCCCGTTATCTGCCGGCGATGTCGCTGGCAGCCTGGATTCCACTTAGCATTCTCGCTTTTGTGTTGCCGGTTGACTGGAAATCGGCATTGGTTTTCGTGGTAACGGCACCGTTAATTCCGCTGTTCATGGTGTTTATCGGCAGGGGCGCGGAAAAACTCAACCAACAGCAATGGCGCAAACTCACGCGCCTGGGCGGGCATTTCCTCGACGTCATCCAGGGGCTGTCAACGCTACGCTTATTTAATGCGAGCCGACGTGAGGCCAAGGTTATCGAGCGGGTGTCCGAGGATTATCGCCAGTCGACCATGAAAGTGTTGCGACTGGCATTTCTGTCGTCACTGGCGCTGGAGTTCCTGGCCACGGTTTCCATTGCGTTGGTCGCCGTTACGGTGGGGTTTCGCCTGCTGTACGGCGAGATGGATTTTCTCTATGGCTTTTTCGTACTGTTACTGGCACCCGAATTCTATCTGCCGTTGCGTTCCCTCGGAACCCATTATCACGCACGCATGGAAGCCATTGGCGCCAGCGAAAAAATCGTGCAGATCCTGAATCAACCCAACCCTATATGGAAGCAGGGTCAACGTCAGTTAGAAGACGAGTTATTTTCTATCGAATTGAAAGGGGTACATGTCGACTATGCTTCGCGTAAGGCCTTGCAGGGGTTGGATCTGATCATTCAACCCGGTGAAAGACTGGCCCTGGTGGGCCCCTCCGGCGCTGGAAAAACAACCCTGGTCAATCTTTTGTTGGGGTTTGTGCAGCCATCCACCGGGCAGTTACTCATCAATGGAATGGATCTGTCACAGTATGATGTTGAGTCGTGGCGTCGGCAAATTGCCTGGGTGCCACAGAAACCTCGCCTGTTTCATGGTTCGGTTGCGCATAATCTCATGCTTGGCCTGGAACATGTTGAAACTACACAAATCTGGCAGGCACTGGAAATGGCGCAGGCGGATCAATTTGTGCTACAGCTCCCCCAGGGGCTTGATACGCTGGTGGGAGAAGGCGGGCAAGGGATTTCGGGCGGTCAGTTGCAAAGGCTTGCACTGGCGCGTGCTTTGCTGCGTAACGCCAAAATTCTGATACTGGATGAACCCACCGCACACCTGGATCAGGATAATGAAAAATTGATCCGTCAGGCCATGCAATCGTTACCACGGGACATGACGGTAATCAGCATTGCGCACCGTTTAAATACGATCCAGGACTCGGACAGGATTGCGGTATTGAATGAGGGAAAAGTGGTGCAGTTAGGTAATCATGAGAGCTTGATGGGACAAACTGGGCTTTATCGACAACTCGTCACCGCGCAGGAAGTCGTCGCATGAAAATACTCTGGCGCCTTTTTAAAATGTACAAGCCCTACTGGAGCTGGGTGGTGCTGGGAATATTGCTTTCTTTAATCACGGTCATGGCCAATATCACCCTGATGGCGGTGTCGGGTTGGTTTATTGCCTCCATGGCAATCGCCGGTGTTGCCGGTGCCAGCATCAACTATTTCAGTCCGGCGGCCGTTATTCGTGCCATGGCGATATTGCGTACCGGTGGCCGTTATACAGAGCGTCTGGTGACACATGAAGCCACCTTTCGCCTGTTATCGACATTGCGCGTATCGTTTTACCAGCGCCTGGAACCGCTGGTACCCGCGGGTCTGGAAGACCTGCAAAGCGGTGACATACTGAGTCGTATTCTTGCCGATATCAATACCCTGGAAAACTTCTATATCCGGGTGATTGTGCCCATGTCCGTCGCCGCGTTAGCGACCCTGATCATCACCTGGGTGGTTTCAGCCTACAGCAGTACGCTGGCACTGACCTTACTGTTGATGCTGGCCATGGCCGGGGTGCTACTGCCGCTGCTGATCGGCAAGCTGGGCGTAAAACCGGGCAGGCAGAATGTTGAACGCAACACGCAACTGCGTACCCAGGTGATTGATGGCGTGCAGGGCCTTGCGGAACTGACCTTGTGCGGCGCTTTGCAGCAACAGGCTGTGCAGGTTCGAGATGCGAGTGAACGCCTGATACAAACCCAGACTGACATGGGGCGGGTTTCCGGCCTTGCCCAATCCGGTTTGACACTCTTGTCGAACACGGCTTTGTGGCTGGTCATGATACTGGCGATACCCCTGGTTAGCAGCCAGGCCATAGAACCTGCTGAGCTTGCCATGCTGGGATTGTTGAGCCTTGCTGCATTCGAAGCGGTCATGCCCCTGCCGGAGGCCTTTCGCCTGTTGGGGCAGATACATACCGCGGCTGCTAGGCTGTTTGAACTGAGTGACCGTCCCGTCCCGGTTCAGCAACCCCAGCAGGCTGCGCGTACTCCCAGCCGTTTCGACCTCTCTATCCGAGATCTGAATTTCCGTTACCGCGAAAAAGGTCAACTGGTGCTGGAAAATTTCAATCTCGATTTACCCATGGGGCACAAGGTCGCCATCGTCGGCGAGAGTGGTGCAGGCAAGAGCAGCCTGATACAGCTATTACTGCGCAACCGGCAGGCCGAAACAGGGCAGATATCGTTCGGCGGGCGCCGTCTGGAGGACTATCACTCGGACCAGTTACATGACTGGATTGCCGTCGTACCGCAGCAGGTGCATTTGTTTAATACCACCATCAGGCAGAATCTGCTGCTGGCAAAACCCCAGGCCACGGAAGCTGAACTGCACCGTGCCTGCGTCATCGCCCAGCTTGACGACTTCATCGCACAGCAACCGGAAGGTTATGAAACCTGGGTGGGTGAGACCGGGGTGAAACTGTCTGGCGGGCAGGCGCGTCGCATTGCCATAGCACGGGCTTTGTTACGGGATTTCCAGCTGTTAATTCTGGATGAGCCCGGGGAGGGCCTGGACAGCCGTACCGAGATGAACATGATTGAAGCCCTGTTGCCTGCACTGGATGGCAGGAGCATGCTGCTGATCACGCACAATCGTTCGGTGTTGCGGCTGATGGATGAAACCCTGTTTATGTGATTTGCGGGTTCTCTGAATTAAACATTCCATCTTTTATCAGGGCGTTTTGGCGTATTGATCATTTTTAATGATAAACATTCACGCTCTATGTATCTTGCATGACTTACCATTGGAAAGGATAAAATTTAAATGCATAACAAACTCATGACTGTGCTTTGCATGCTTGCGCTGTTCAGCTCCGGGCTGCATGCCGAACCCGAAGTGGGTAAGGCGTTTCCGGCCTTGACCCTGCAAGACCAGTTTGGCGATGAACACAGCATCAAAGCGACAGACAGGCTGTTGCTGATGTCGTTCGAACGTGATGTGTCGAAAGTGGTGCATGAATTTCTTGAACAGCAGGATGGAGGTTTTTTGACGCAAAACCATGTCCGCTACATTTCCGATATCAGTTCCATGCCCGGCGTAATCACATCCATGTTTGCTTTACCTAAAATGCGTAAATACAACTACTCGCTGATGCTGAACCGGGATGATGGTTTTAAGAAAACTACGCGGCCAGCGAGGGCAAACTGACAGTTTATCGTTTGAATACCGGGGTGGTAGAGTCGGTTGAATTTATCGATGCCGCACAACTTAAAGAGTTGTTTCATCATTAACCGAGCGGTTCGAATTGTTATAGAAATCTGCGTTCTATTAAACGGACGTTTAGCGTATCCCCTTGAATGCAAAAACATTCAAGGGGATCAGCATGATAAACAAGAATCGGCGTTGCGCCAAAGACCAAACTCAGGCCGCTTCTTCGACCTGATCTGTATTCGCCAGTTGCGTCGGTAAACCTGCAGCTTTCCACGCCAGTAAACCACCGGCGAGATTGGCGACATTGTCGTAACCTTCGTTCTTTAACATCGAGGCAGCCAGGGAGCCGCGGCAGCCATGCCCGCATTGGAAAATAATCTGTTTATTGCGGGGTAGCTCATCCAGACGCTGTTTCATGGTCGCCAACGGCATGCTTAAGGTGCCTGCAACGCGCTCGCCAGCTTGTTCCGATTCGGTTCTGATATCGACAATGATGGCTTCACCGTTTTGTATCAATTGGTTGGCCTGAATCGGTGTCAGGTAATCGAAACTGTCGGTGGGTCGGGCTTCTTTTCTCCAGCCATCAATTTCGCCCGCCAGATACCCGGAGACTGAATCATAACCCATGCGATACAGGGTTTTTGCAGCGCTGTAAACACTCGCCGGACTACCGACGAGAGCGATCTCTGACTGCGGATCGATGGCAAAACCGATGAGCAGAGAAAAATGCTCATCGGTCACGGTATTGATCGAGCCCGGAATATGGCTGGCTGCAAAACCGGCCTGGTCGCGTAAATCGAGTAGGGTACCTTTCCAGTTTGCTAAACGTGCCGGTGATAAAGGTGCTGGTGGTAAAAATGGTAAATCAAGGCCCTCGCCACTGGCATTCTTTTTGGCCGTTGAAAAATAATAAGCCGGTGGAGTTGGCATGGCAGACTGTAATTCAGTTTTAAAGTCTACGAATTGCTCCAGGCGTAACATCTGGTTTGCCTGTTTTTCAAAACCGATTGATGAAGGGTTGCGTTGACCGACTTTCTTGCCACACAAAGACCCTGCGCCATGAGCTGGATAGACCAGCGTACCATCGGGCATGGCGCGGTATTTGGCCATGGTTTCAAATAACTGCTGGGTCAGAGTCTGCTGTTGTTCAGGTCCAAATAAATCGGGTCGACCGACATCACCGGAAAACAACGAGTCGCCGGTAAAAACCGCCAGGGGGACATTGGATGCATCGCGGTCGGTTAACAGAAAGCTGATATGCTCAGGCGTATGCCCCGGTGTTTCCATGACTTGCAGTTCGACACCGCCGATCTCAACGGTATCGCCGTCCTTCACTGCCTCAAATGGAAAGGAAACATTGGCTTTATGACCCATTAAAATCGGGGCCGAAGTCATATTGCTCAGGCGAATCTGCCCGCCGGCAAAATCGGCATGGGTATGTGTCACCAGGATATGAGAGATCGGAACCTGCCATTCCTGCGCAGTGTTGATGTATTCCTCGATATCTCGTTGTGGATCGATGACAACCGCTTTACCGCCTGCCTGGATCATGTATGAAAAGTGTGAAATGCCAGCAGCATAAAAAGTTTTGAGTTCCATGGATAACCTCGTTGGATGTTTAGATTAAATACCTGAGTAAAATAGTAAGGATTTATCCGGGGCCCGGCATTGAGAATTTTCAATACCATATAATTTAATTATCCATTAATAAGGTTTTGTTATTAAAAAGTCGTCGTGATTCAGTGCCGTATTGAAGAAATAAAAGAATAGTTAGAACAAAAAAATACGGGCTCACAGGAGCCCGTATCAGTACTGCAATTGAAGTTATCTGACTACAGCGCTTTTTTGCAGAAATACCAGTCGGTACATTCATAACCTTCCGTTTCACGTGCATTGGCTGCCTGCATATCTGCGGGTGGTGGCACGATAACTTTATCGCCGCTTTGCCAGCCTTCCGGCGTGGCAATGCCATGCTCATCAGAAGTCTGCAATGCCTTGATTAGACGCAGGAATTCTGGAATTGAGCGACCGTTAGTCATGGGGTAGTAGACCATAGCGCGCAGTATGCCTTGCGGGTCGATGATGAACGTTGCACGAACAGCCTGGGTATCCGCGGCACCGGGATGCACCATGCCATAAGCTTTAGCCACTTTCATGGACAGGTCTTCGATAATCGGAAAAGGGATGTCCACGTCGAATTTTTCCTTGATGTTTTTAATCCAGGCCACGTGACTGAAGTAACTGTCGATAGACAAGCCCAGTAATTCTGTATTGATGGCCTGGAATTCTTCGTGATGGCGCGCAAAGGCCATGAATTCAGTGGTGCAAACCGGGGTAAAATCCGCCGGATGTGAAAACAGCACCAGCCACTTGCCTTTGTAATCTTCCAGTGTTTTTACACCGTCTGTGGTGCGTGCTTCAAAAGCGGGCGCCGGTTCGTTGATTCGAGGCATTGAGAAGTTTTCTTCACTCATGATATTTGTCTCCTATAAATGAATCGTTTAAAAATGTATTGAGTTCCACAATTAATCCTGTTGAATTATTTGATTAATTACTTGAGTAAAATACTAAGGATTTATCTGTATCCTGGCATTGAAATATCTCAATAACTTAAATTTATTTAATGAAAAAATAAATTATTATAGATCGAGTTTATTTAAAGGCTTTCCCTGTAACTGGTTGAAAGAGACTCACATCTGCAAATACCCATTTCATTCTGGTGGACGGATAGTTTGACAATTCGGTGTTTGAATTTTACATCCGCCCCGCTTCAACAAATCAGCTGCGAAAGTGGGTACCAACAGTCTGACCAGGAAGCCGTTCCAATAAACTTTAACAGGCCCTGGACTCATCTAAAAAAGGCCGTAACAAAATTACCGATACTGGCATCCAGGATTTTGAACTCGAGGCGTATGGCCAGAAATCCGTGGTTCCGGCTTGCTATACGTTTGTCTACGAATACCGAAACAATGAGTGGAAAATCATTCGCCACCATTCATCAATGATGCCTGAAAAGTAATTTTGAAAATCAGCCTGACAAGAAGCTGATCTTGTGAGGTTTAATTCGTGTTAACACGTCCTGTTTTTGTTCTTTGTCGGTATTCATGATGGTGGGAATACCCTGACGAGGCCGCATGCACAATTAACGCGTTATCCAAATACCCAAAGGCCGATTAAACCCAGCAGAAATCCAAATGCCATATTGATCAGTTTGAGCCAGATAAAAGCCCGGCCTGAAACCGCCAGCAGCGGAAGTGTGCCATGTCCGTCCTGAACCATGGAGTTGGCCATCAGAATTGAAAAGGGAATTGCCCCCTGGGCAAACAGGGTGACAAAAATCAGGTGCGGACCCGATTCGGGAATCATGCCAACCAGCACCGCAAGCAGCAATACCAGCAGCAGATTATCCTGGATCCAGACGCTGATATCGATCAATGAATCCAGGTAATGAATCGCCAACAGTGCGCCCAGTGTCCACAGGAAAATCCTGACCAGGTGTTGCTTGATGACATGTTTCCAAAGGTGCTGTTCCAGGAAATGATCCGGGACGGTCAGGACGATAAACAAGGCAATCGATGCGCCAACGGTGAAGGTTATTTTCTTCCAGTCCCAGTCACCGGGTCCCAAAAGCCCGGTGGCCAACAGAAACAGGAAACTGCCAAACAGGCCGATCAGAACAGCCCTGGGAAAACTGATCTGCTTGAGCTGTGCAAGCATGTTGCCCGGGTTAAAACAGTGACAGTCTTCATCCGCGTGCAGTTCCAGTTCATGGCCTTCCTTATCCAGAAAACGTTCCTGGTTTTTAAACAGCAGATCAGTCAACCAGCCCGCGACCAGGGCAACGGCAAACAGGATGCCAGAGATCCATAGCGCCTGCAGCGGAAACAGCGAGAACATGACGAAAGCCTCGTCACCACTGGTGGCGATCATTGTTGCGACCAGGGCACCAAAACTCAAGGCCCTGTGTGAATATAGAGAGACCGCCGTAAACGCACCCAGGCAACCGGGCACGACGCCCAGAAAGGCGCCGAGGATATATTGGCCAAATCGATTTCCACGTAACGCAACTTGCCAGCTGCCACGGGTTTGAACATTGATGTACTCGATCACCAGCATCATGATCAGCACGAAACTGGTGATCATCAGGGCGTGTTTAATGACACCGATTAACATGGTTTTTACTCCTTAGAGAGCGTGCTTGTACCTTTGATCATTTTTAAAGATCAGTTTTGGTCACTTTATGCCCTGGCGTTTCAGAATCGTATCACCTCTGGTGACATGAAGATCCCTTGCGATCACGTCGCACTTGGCCTGCAGCAAAAAATAGAGAGGGCCGGCAACACTGCTCAGGCTCTCGTAATTGGCCTGGCCCTTGGCGATGATCAGGTCGGCCTTTTCAAAGTGTTGGCGAAAATCCGCGGAACAATACGGCAACAAGGTCCCGGGGGCATTGGATCCGTTGTCAATAATCTGCGCGAGCGGGTCGATACCTGCCGCAATCGCATCTTCACGGGTGGCATCATTGATGATGGGTGACGCCTTGACCGCATAGGTGACTGGCAGGCTGATGGTTTCGATCAGTATCCGGTCAAATACCGTTTCGCCCGCGTTGTCGGCCAGATAGAGCAGGGTTGGGGTAGCGGCGAGCGCTTGTCGCAGCGGCTCGAGGTCATTGATCGCCGGCGTTTGTTCGAGCACTCGCTGGATATTCTGTTCCAGGTCATAGGTTTCAGCCGCGCCCAGATCGATGATGTTACCGGCAATGGCCAGGCGTACTGAAGTCTGCAATGGATCGGGCGAGGTTTCGACCAGTCTCTTGAGTTCGGGGTAAAGGGCCAGCGCTTCCTGTGTGGCCTGTTGCTTGTCCTTGCGATAGGGATCGTCGATACCCGTCTGTTCGCGTACCTGGCGATGGATTCGCAGTGCCATTTCCGGTGGCGTGGCATCGTCCGGCAGGTCGTTCAGTGCCTGCATGGTATCGATCAAAATTCTTTTTTGCTGATCATCGCTGGCCTGAGCCTTACGCGCCGCGCTCAGTGCTTGTCGTAAAAAGCAGGGATAACAGTCGAGGTAGGTTTTCATGCGATCCTCCCGGATTCACCGAATCTGTGCTGGTCACCCACCCTTGATTCATGGAAGGACTGGAGGAAGCGGTGCTTGAAATAGCAGACAGCCTGCAGGCCGGTGCAATGGTTTGGCGCCAGGTAGTCGATGTTCATTTGTTCCAGCTTATCTGCAGTAAACGCCAGACGCTCCTCGGAGGCGCGCAGCAGGTGCATGCCGCCAATCACCGCGTGAATTGGTTTACCGTCCGTCAGCTCATGGATATATTCCAGCGTGTTGATCACACCGGAATGACCGCAGCCCAGCAGCACGACCAGACCCTGGCACGATTCAATGTAAAGTGCCTGGTCATCGGACAAGTGATCCGTTTCGCAGCGATCCGCATCATGATAGAAGGGGCCGCCGGTGTCTTCAATGGGATGGAAACGGGGAATCTCTCCGGTGGCATGGATGCCGGGTAAGATCTCCGTCGGTTGCTGGGTCGAAATAATCCGCTTCAACCGGGGCGTCAGGCCTTGCACATCGGCAATGGGCGCACCAATCTCGCGCCCATTACGATTGAATTTGGCCTTGAGTGCATCCGGGTGGAGATAAAGATCGACCGGCCCGGTCAGTTGTAAGACATCCATCAGGCCACCGCTGTGATCGTAGTGACCATGACTCAGAATAATGCCTTCGACCGACGCCATCGGTAGTGCGAGCTGCTCGGCATTGTGCTGCAACGCCAGGCCCTGCCCGGTATCGAACAACAGGTGATGTTCGTCCGCCTCGATGTGGAAGCTGACCCCATGCTCGGCGAGCAGGCCGGGGCCACCGGCGGTATTTTCCACCAACTGGGTAATCGTCAGGTTTTTGATCATGCTGTTTGCAACCGGGATTAAATAGGATTCTACAAAGGCTGTTCAATTGCAATAAGGTTCTGATCCAGCTTTTTTCTAACCATGTCCCTGGTCATGATTATGCTCGTGATCATGTTCATGGCGGTGCTGGCCTGCTTTCAGATAGTCTCCCATATTGTCCGGGGTGATTTCCGTCAGTTCGCCGTTCTCGAGATCACTGACGATCTCCGCAATAGGGGCTCTATTCTTCGCAGTGACATAGACTTTAACGCCTCCTTTTCTGAGCGCCAGGTAGGGGTTGGCCCCCATGTTGCGAATCACCAGTTGCGTCACGCCCTGATCTACCAGCCAGTTGGCGAGATCGACGCCGCCGGTGAATGCATTTTTCGTGACCTCGATGTGCCCCAGGTCATCGATCAATGCAATGTGCTCACTGCGTCCGAATATGGTGGTTAACAGGACTTCGTCGTTACGGATTCTTGCGGGTATGGCGATCATTGTATTCTCCTATAAATCATGGATTTAAAAGTTTTGATACAGGTGAAGTGTTCTCAGTTTTCACAGGTACGGGTGATCTATGCGTTTTTTCATATTGCAAATAGAAAAAGTGCCAAAGTGTGTCGAGTAGAGATAAATCCTGCACATGTATCCTTTTCACGCTATTTCTCCAGCCCGGGTTAACAGATACTCTTTTGACTGCTTGAGAAACAGCTCGGAGATGCATGGATATCTTTTCAATCCGGAGCCGTGCCTGACTGAGTTGCTTTCAGGATCCCTGCCACGTCCCTGACCGTGACCGTATCCTCTGCCTTTGCCCCGGCCAAAGCCTCGCCCACCGAGTGGATCAGATCCGCGTCCTGTGCAGCGTTGAAAAGCGGGCAGGTGGTGATCGCGTGATGCTGCCTGGAGTTGTCGCAGGACAGCGACCACATCCGCTAAATCGGTAGCCGCGATCAGGCGGTCATACATGGCGACATTTTCCAGTTCGCCGGTTACGCCGGTTTGGCAAGCACTTTCCAATGTCTCCGGTATCGTCAATAATTCTGGGCCAGGCTCTGCCGGTAGCGGGATTGCGTACTTTTCATACAGTGGTAGCAACAGTTCAATGTGTCGCTGTTCAGCTTCCACGATGTTGACGAAAGGCCGAACCGGCCCGAATTTCTCGATGATCTTGTGATAGGTATTCCTGGCCTTGATTTCATCCAT
>JANTFY010000057.1 GCA_024763185.1 Gammaproteobacteria bacterium
GAAGCCGGCCCCGTTTGCGCGGCCGGCTTTGTTTTTTCCAGCGTTTAATATTTTTGGGCATAAGCCATGAAGACTCTCGTGATCATGACATTGTTTTCGTCACTGCTCGGCATGGTTGCCTCGGCAACAGGTGAACCTTTGAGCGAAACCTTCATTGACCGGATGATATTGCCCAATCCCTATGCGCACATCCCGGCGCAATGTTATATCGAAACCTCCGCCGGTACCCAGAATGCCTGCCAGTACTGTCATAGCGACGGCCTGGCCAAACGCCATTTCGGCAACAACACACCGCAGGCCGGCTCCTCCATCGTGCTCGGCAACCTGCAAACCGAATATGCCTTTGCGGCTTTTCATTATCCTTACGTAACTAACGGCTCGGTAACGCCCTGGACCAACACGCTGTTCCCGCAAAAGCTGCAAGCCAAGGTCAAGAAGATCGGCCAGGATCCGGAAAGCTGGGACATGGCCCGCTACATACGCCAGGACAACTGGTCCGCGGCTTTCGCCAAGCGACCTGGTTCCCCCAAATACTGGGATGCCGGCGTCAAGCACCCGTTTCGCCTGTTCCCAGGACTCGATCCGGCTGACCTGCCGGCGGACAAGGATGGCTTTGTGCACAGCAGCAAACGACAAAACGCCTTTTTCCAGGACCAGCTCGGCCATAACACAGGCTGGCGCTCGATCAACTTCGTACCCTATGGCATCTTCACCCCGTTGACCGGCAGCGTATCCGGCATCTATATTCGCCTGGCCGAAAAATTCATGAAGAACGACCAGGGCGAATTTGATGATGCTATTTACACCGCCAACCTCGAACTGTTGAGCCGTGCGATCCAGGATCGACTGGGCAAGGATGCTCCGGATCATTACCTGGGCCAGGCCAAAGATGTTGAGGTTGTACCGGGCATCTATCCACTGGAAACCGAATTCGCCCATCCCCTGCATTACGTCGATGTGGCGGCTGACGGTTCAGCCGATTCACCGAGCCCATTTCCCGGCACCCGCGCCCGGCGGGTCAAGGAAATCCGCTACATGTACAAATTCCAGCCGTTCAATCCCTATTACGGTGGCGCTGACGTGAAAGAAGAGGAAGGTCCTGCCCGTGTCGGTATCGAGGAAGGCTGGATCGACAACGGTGCCGGCTGGCTGCTCTCCGGTTACATCGAGGACGCGCGTGGGGAACTGCGTCCGCAAACACCTGGTGAACTGGTCCAGTGCGTCGGCTGCCACTCTGGCAGCGGCCCGCAGGACGGCATCGCCTACGAGGAATTCACCTCCGGTACCGGCAATACCATCGACAGCACCTGGGCCTTCCCGCGCCAGCTGGCCGGTGATGCCGGCTGGGCGGAAATGGACGTCATGGGTTACATTCGCGGCAATAACGGCCCCCGCACACAACAACCTGACCCGATCAACCGCCATCTCGGCAAAGGGGAATTCCGCCACTTTCTGGAAACGGTCGTCGGCGCCAGCCTGTATGGTGACATGCCCGCCAGTGTCGAGGTCTTCCTGGTCAAACGCATTCGCCAGGATCGAGGATACAGTGCGGACTGGCCTGCACTGGATACATCTTCAGCGGAGACATTTCTCAATGCCCAGCGTAAGCGGCAGAAACTGATGCAGGAACTCACGAGTCGAAACGAATACCTGGACGCCGATGGCAACATCGCCGGCGCTTTGCTCTATCCCCCCGAAGACCAGGCCCTGGATACGGCTCGCGCCTACCGTCAGGTCGTGGTCACGCAACGTTATGATTTCGGTAAGGACGTGTTCCCGCAAACCCCGGCGACTTTCCGCTACTTCCGCACCCGGGAAACGGCTTTCAAACACCAGGACGGTCGCCCCTACAGGCTCGGCGAAGTTATCACGGATCGGGAAATTGACACTGACCCGAAAAGCCTGACCTATGGCGTGGGTATTACACCCACGTTGATCCGTGAGGATGCAGACGGTTCCTTTATCAGTGATTACCAGCCCCTGCTGGATTTTTCAAACGATAATGAGTCCTGAACACACCAGGGAAAACTGTACTAGATTTAATTTTTATAAAAAAATATTTAACTCTCTTAAAAGAAGGGTGGCTTGTTTTATACACAAGGAACTCTTTTTAGACCGAATAAATCCAACATGTTAGTACGACATCATATAACCAATTGAAAGCGCACTGGTTTCGATATCAGCACCTAAAATATCAACATCAATATCCGGCAACTTGCTGTACTCAACTGTAAATGTACCACTGTCTGACGTCCCTATTGCAACACCAACACCGAAAGCAAGATCCGTATCACTCTCCGAATCACTACCAGAGATTGTTCCCAAACCAGGGTCTGTAATTGTCCCGGTAAAATCAACCGACATTGTTGCAAAACCGATCCGCCCAAAGAACTGGGCGCCACTTTGATTATTACCAGAGCGCACTCTTATGAATGCACTTAACAAGTTTTCAAGTTCAGCATCCAGTGATACTGCAGTAACACCGTCAGATACTGTATAACCGTCATCACTGACACTAAAAGCAAGAACCCCTTCGAAATCAACGTTTGGTGAAATACTGTTAATAAATTTCAGTTGTAGCGCATTGGTGTCAAAATCCAACACCTCGATTTCTGATTCCAGTTGCAGTCAATTAAATTCAAGTTTGGCTGGATTGACTGACAATGGTGAGAGAATTAATAGCCCAGAAACGACTGACAAAGACATCCAATTTTTTATGTAAAATAACCTCGTTTAATACGAACTATTTTACCTCATTGATTTTGGGAAAGTATTTTTGAAATTCGCCTAGAAAAACTTTTTTGAATCTATATTTTTAGCACAAACCAGTCTTATAATGATTGAGTAAACGATTGCTTAGTCAGGGTAGATATACCCCTTTACAGTAGAATGAGAAATTTACAGTTACCCATAGCCTAATCAGAAATACTATGCTTCTTGGCTTTTTTGATCAGCTTGGAGAGCACTTTTAATTCTTCACTCATTTCATGATAGGCAGGGATGGTTTCATCGATTTCACTTTGCTTTATCATTTTCTGTTCAAGAGCGGTTTTCTTCTCTTCCAGTTTATGAATTATTTTTAACAGCTTTTCCTGTTTTGTTTTTTGTTTATTTTCCGATAAATCAAAAAAATTATTCAATTTATCCATCAACTTATTCGTGCCCATATTCATCTCCCAGTTCTTTAATCTCGTCCTCTTTCACCCATAAAGTGACTGCAGACTTGAGTAATTTTTTACTGATACCATGAGTAAACCCAATATCATTGATTAATGAGGATGCCGTATTGGAATCAATTTTATTTTCCCTGATCAGGGCATCTATTTCATGATTCATTTCTGCTTCATGCTCTTTGGACTTTACCTTTTGCACCTCTATCTGGGTCAGGATATCTTCCTCATCGCCTTCAAAATCCCTGACCTGTTGAATCTTTCGAAAAACCGAAACCAGTTGTGAACGCAATTTATTATATTTTTCGATGATGACATCATTATGACTTTTTGAGTAATAGTTCAGGTTTTTTTGTAACTCCCTGACATCTTTAACCGTTTCTATAATTCTTCTGGCCGTTAATTTAAGTTCGTATATTGCCTTGTTCCCTTCCTGATCCATGTAACTTTGAGAAATGGAGGAATACCGGATGATTTCTCCATACAGGCTTTTGATTTCTTGCTGATATATTTTATCGACATCAATGGCTATGGGTTTGTTAGACTGCCCAATAACTTCACTGATAGCGGTCTCTGAAAAAATTTCATGGCGATGCAGATTCATGGCATGCGCAATAGCCTCCAGCGATTTATCATACAGGTGTATGCTTTCTTTGCGCAGCGCCGCTAAAGCTGTGGCGGGGATTTCCATGACTTCATCGGTTAAATATTTGACCTGACCGCGACCCATCTCTTTAGCCTGAAAAAGCGTTTCTAAAAATCGAACCATACGGTTTGTAAACGGCGCTACAAGAAGCACGCCCACGACATTGAATATAGTATGGAAAAGTGCCAGCTTCATTGCATAATCTGAAGACGCGATGGAAAATACCGGAGCCAGAAAATCAACCAGTTCTTTTAACCGGTAAATAAATACGACCGCAAATAAACCCGTAATAATATTAAAAATAAAATGTGCGACTGCCAGTCGTTTACCATTTTTATTGGATGCCAGGGCGCCTATTACCGCCGTTACCGTGGTACCTACATTGGCGCCTATTGCCAGTGACAGCGCATTAATATAGTCAATCTGGCCCGTGGCCAGGGCGGTGATAATGATAGCCATGGTAGCACTGCTGGATTGAATCACGACGGTGGCGACGGCCCCAAACAGGATATAAACGAACACACCCAGGTAACCTTCCATCGCATACTCAGCCAGGTCCAGCCCCTGTTTGAGCGTTTCAAAACCGTCCTTCATGTAGGCAATGCCGAGAAAAATAAACCCCAGCCCGATTAATACACTGCCCAGCCCCTTATAACTCAACTGTTTTGAAAACTGCATGATCACGCCAAAGATCAGCATGGGTAAGGCATATTGAGAAATTTTGATTTTCAGTCCGAATGAAGACACCAGCCAGGCTGTTGTCGTAGTGCCGATATTGGAACCAAAAACCACACCGACGGCTTGTGTAAGACCGATAAGCTCGGCTGAAAGAAAGGAGATAATAATCACGGAAACCAGCGAAGAGCTTTGTACAACCGCGGTTGCTAGAAAACCGGTGCCTATGGCTTTGGGTGTCGTACTGGTAAACTTCTCAAGCACCGTTTCCAGCGCCCCGCCGCTAAACAGCCTGAAACCGTTCTCCATGTAATGCATGCCAATCAAAAAGATAGCAATGCCGGCTATGATCGTCCGGGCATCATTATTGGAAATAATGAACCAGGCAAAAACCAGGAATATTAATGGGACGATGAGTCTTTTAAACATTCGTAAATAATTTTTATTATTAGGTTATTTTGAATTTATAGCTCAATGCTTGATTCAGGGTTCGTGTCACATCATGCCACGGATCATAAAAAATAACATCGCCGCCAGTGATCCGGCTTATAAATCCTTCAGTTCATGAAAATACAAAAAGTTGTTTTCTAGTTAATCTATATCAACCAGGCAATTCCATATTTTTGTAACATAGATTATAAATGCAACGCGACGGATGCTGATAAGAAAAGGGAGGGTGGCCGATAACAATCAGTGATACGGGAAGACCGATATGTCAAACAATAAAACACATTGGGAAAACATCTACCGTGATAAAAATCCGCATGAGGTCAGCTGGTTTCAGAAAGAGCCTAGCTTATCCCTGCAGCTTATCCGAGATAGCGGGGTTGCCCACAACGCAGCTGTCATCGATATCGGTGGCGGCGCCTCTGTGCTGGTACGCCATCTCATCCATGAAGGTTACTCTCATCTGTCGGTGCTGGATATTTCCTCCAAAGCCCTCGCCTATGCACGGCAGAGTGTTGGCGATGATGCAAAAAAAATAGAATGGTTTGAACAGGATGTTACCCAATTCATACCCCCCCACCGATTTTCGTTATGGCATGATCGCGCGGTATTCCATTTTTTAACCGATGAAAAGGATCGAAAGGATTATGTAAAGGTTTTAAAGAAAACCCTGGAACGCAACGGGGCCTTAATTATCGCGGCATTCGCCATAGGGGGTCCCAAACAATGCAGCGGTCTGGATATCGTTCAATATGATGCTAAAAAACTACTGGCCGAACTCGGAGATGATTTTGAACTTATTGAACAGAAAGATGAATCCCATATCACGCCGGGCAATCAGCTGCAAACATTCAGTTATTTTCGTCTCATCAGAAAATAACGCTGCCCTCTAACAAGCCATCAATAACAAACCAGGTAGCGGTTGATTCGCTTCTCGATCTGGTTGAAAAGGCGCGTCAATATAAAGGTCAGCAGAAAATAGATGACGGCCGCATACAGAAAGATTTCCAGCGCATAGGTTCGTGAGAATATGGAGCGGGATTCGCCCATCAGATCCCACACCGCAATGGTGCTGACCAGGGCGCTGCCTTTTAACAATAAAATCACCTCGTTACCGTAAGCCGGCCAGGCAATACGTAACGCGCGCGGCAGAACAATGCGATGTTGCAACTGCCACCACGACATGCCATAGGCTCTGGCGGCTTCTATTTCCCCCCTGGGTATAGCCCGAATGCCGCCACGGATGATCTCGGCCGTATAGGCCGCCGTGTTCAACGTCAGGCCAATCAAGCCACACCACTCGGCATCACCCAGCACCGACCACATAAAACTGTTGGTGATGAATTCAAACTGGCCCAGCCCGTAATACAGGATAAACAACTGGATCAATAAAGGCGTGCCGCGGAAAAAATAGATATAGCTGTAGGCCGGAATGCGGTAACGTCGATAGTGCGAACTACGAGCCAGCGCCATGGGCAGCGCGATGATCAAGCCGATGACGGAAGACAGCAGCACCAACTTGAGGGTAATCAGGGTGCCGTCCCAGAAACGGTCACCATATTGGCTGATTAGCGACCAATCCATCGCTACCCGCTCACCACGCCACGGTTGGCACGGTTTTCAAAATAGTGCCTCCCCCAATCCGACAGCATGGTCAGCACCAGGTAGATCAAAGCCGCGGCTATATAAAAGGTAAAAGGCTGCTTGGTGGTCTCGGCGGCCACCTTGGACCAGCGCAACAGCTCATCGAGCGCAATGATGGAAATCAGCGATGTATCCTTGATCAACACCATCCACAAATTACCCAGACCGGGAATGGCAAAGCGCCACATCTGTGGTAAACGAATGCGGGAAAACACCTGCCATGGGGTCATGCCACAGGCGGTTGCCGCTTCAAGCTGTCCCCGGGGAACAGCCAGGAAAGCGCCACGGAATACCTCACTGGAAAAGGCACCAAACACCAGCCCCAGCGCAAACACGCCAGCGACGAAAGCGTTTACCTCGATGTAATCGGTATAATCGAACCAGCCCGCGACCGTTTGCAACAGGGCCGAGGCACCGAAGAAAACCACCAGCACCACCAGCATCTCGGGAATACCACGCACCACCTCGGTATACAGCTGGGCAATAACACGATAAAAACGATATCGTGATAGTTTGGCCGCCGCGGTAATTAAACCCAGCACGATGCCCACCAGCAAAGAGGCCAGAGCCAATTGCAGGGTTAACAGGGTGCCGGCCAGCAGTTCGTCCCCGAACCCGAGATCACCGTAACTGAGTATTTCAAACATCAAGTTAACAGGCCGGGTTAAAGTTCCCGGCCCACATGGAGATTAATAGATACTGAAAGGAAAGTAGTTGGCATTAATACGTTGATAAGTACCGTTATCCCTGATGGCCTTTAAAGCCTTGTTGAGCTTTTCAACCAGTCCTTTGTCCCCTTTTCTAACAGCAATGCCGATTTTATCATTAATATCAATGGTATCACCGACATGGTCATAACCGCTGTTTTCCGGTTTTTTCAACCAGTCGTAACCAGGGTAGGCATCCACCAGTACCGCATCCAGTCGTCCCGCTTTCAAATCCAGAAAAGCGGCTTCCTGAGTGTCATAAACCTTTACATTGGCCGATTTGCGATAGTTATCTTCCAGGTGCTGGGCGCTGATCGTGGCACGCTGTGCACCCAGTCTTTTGCCCTTCAGGCCACTTTTGGAAACATCAAGGCCACTGTCCTTTTTGGCAATAAAACGCAGGTAGTTGGAATAATACCTGTCGGTAAATGCAACTTTCTTCTGGCGTTCAGCGGTAATCGACATACTGGCAATGATGGCATCGTATTTCTTTGCCAACAGGCCGGGGATTATGCCATCCCAGTCCTGTGCCACGATCTCGCAATCGGCTTTCATCTGATCACACAATGCGCGCGCAATATCCACGTCAAAACCGATCAACTCACCTTTGGTGTTTTTCATGTTAAACGGAGGATAGGCACCCTCGGTGGCAATACGTATCTTTTCGGCATGGGCGCTACCCATCAAGAACAGGCTGGCGACAGCCATCAATACTACAAATTTCAATTTCATTTTTTTCTCCTGTTGGTTATAAATTTATCCAGAGGCCTACAAACCGCTGGATAAAAACTGTTTAAAGCGTTCCGATTTAGGTTGGTTAAAAACCTGTTGTGGCGCCCCCTGCTCTTCGATCTGGCCTTCATGTAAAAAGATCACCTGATCAGAAACCTCGCGCGCGAAGCCCATTTCATGGGTAACCACAATCATGGTTCTTCCTTCTTCCGCCAGTTGACGCATGACCTGCAAAACTTCATTGACCAGTTCCGGGTCCAGTGCGGAAGTCGGTTCATCAAACAACATCGCCTGGGGTTCCATCGCCAGCGCGCGTGCTATAGCCACCCTTTGTTGTTGCCCACCCGACAGCTCACCCGGGTAAGCGTTGGCCTTGTCCGAGATGCCCACCTTTTGCATTAACTCGCGGGCCTGCTCGATGGCTTCTGCTTTTGTTTTCTTGAGGACATGCACCGGGGCCTCGATAATATTCTCAATGATGGTCATGTGCGACCACAGATTGAAACTTTGAAACACCATCGACAGACTGGCTCGAATACGCGCGATCTGTTTGTGGTCGACGGGCTCGAGCTCTCCGTGCCTGTTGTGGCGTAATTCCAGCGTTTCACCGTAAATACTGATACTGCCGGCCGAAGGAATTTCAAGCATGTTAATACAGCGCAGCATGGTGCTTTTGCCGGAGCCACTGCTGCCCAGAATGGAAACCACATCGCCCTGCTGGGCATTCAACGATACCCCGCGTAACACCTCGTTATCGCCAAAGGTTTTATGCAGGTCGTTAATAGAGATGGCAGCTGGTTTAGTCATAGAGTCGTTTTATTTTTGTTTAGTTTGAACCTGTCAGTTCAACATCGCAACTTTTGTTATATTATCCCCCCGTTATTTATAAATACACATATACAAGAGGATATAAAAATGGCTTTAGATTTTGCACCCATGCCAGACGATCAGGGTTATTTTGGCGAATACGGCGGACAGGTTCTGCCCCCTGAACTGAAACAGGTCATGGATGAAATCAATGATGCCTACAACGACATCAAACAAAGCGATGCCTTTCGGCAGGAGTTGAAAGAATTATATGCCGATTATGTCGGGCGCCCCAGCCCCGTCTATTATGCGCGCCGCTTGTCGGACAAGATTGGAGGTGCACGTATCTACTTGAAACGCGAAGACCTCAACCATACCGGCGCACATAAAATCAATCACTGCCTGGGTGAAGCCCTGCTGGCCAAACACATGGGCAAAACCAAGGTGCTGGCCGAAACCGGCGCCGGTCAACACGGTGTGGCGCTGGCCACGGCCTGTGCCCTGGTGGGTGTCGAATGCGAGATTCACATGGGGCAGATCGATATCGAAAAAGAACACCCGAATGTCACCAAGATGAAAATCCTGGGTTGCAAACTGGTCGAAGTCACGCGCGGCACACGAACGTTAAAAGATGCTGTTGACAGCGCTTTTGAAGAATACCTGAAAGATCCGGTCAACTTTTTTTACGCGATCGGCTCGGTGGTAGGTCCGCACCCTTTCCCCAGAATGGTGCGTGATTTCCAGAGCATTGTCGGCCGCGAGGCACGTCAGCAGTTTCTCGATAAACAGGGAAAACTGCCGGATCTGATTACCGCCTGTGTAGGCGGTGGCTCCAATGCGATCGGACTGTTCACCGCCTTTCTTGATGATGAAGCGGTAAAAATTGTCGGTGTGGAACCGGCTGGTAAAGGGCTGGATACCCATGACCACGCGGCCACCCTGACCCTGGGCAGTAAAGGGGCCATTCACGGTTTTGAGTGTTACAACCTGCAGGATGACGCTGGCAACCCATTACCGGTTTATTCGATTGCTTCCGGACTGGATTACCCCGGCGTCGGTCCCCAGCACTGTTACCTGAAAGATATCGAACGGGTTGAATATCAAACTGCAGACGATGCCCAGTGCCTGGACGCTTTCATGACCCTGTCACGACTGGAAGGCATCATCCCAGCTCTGGAAAGCGCGCATGCTGTCGCCTATGCCATGCGCGTTGCTGCCGACATGGACAAAGATCAAAGCATCCTGGTTAACCTGTCTGGGCGTGGCGACAAGGATGCGGATTTCGTGGCTGATAAACTCGATTTGTAGCAAATTACGAAAACGCCTGTAAGCGCCAATTGGTTCTGCAGCGGTGCTTACAGGTTAACTTTTCAACACGGCCTGCAAACGACTGTTTAACAGCTCTACCAACCCCGGATGGTCTCCTACCAACGGACTTATCAACACCTGGTAATCCGGGTATTGCTGCATGACACCCTGGCAAATAGTGGCAATGTCCCCACCGCTGCCCGCATGTTTACCGGGTAACAGAAACAACATACTGACAATGGCGCCTTTATGACCAGCCTGCGCATGATTTAATAACCACTGCTCCAAGAGCTCGCCATTAAAATCGTATTGCTTGCCCGGCCTTCTCTCCATCGCAGCCTGGGAAAGCTGCACGTTGTTTCCCAGCCTCTGCTGTAATTCAAGCGCCAGTCTTTGGCGTACCTCATTGACTTTCGGACTGGGTGAACCATGGTCGGTCAGCACCACATGATCCAGCATACCAGCGTGAGCAGTGTGGGCTTGCTGT
>JANTFY010000058.1 GCA_024763185.1 Gammaproteobacteria bacterium
TCAAAACGGTTCATCGTTGCCCCCGCATCAGGCTGGACAGGCCCTTGCCAAAACCCATGCCCTGCCAGCTGAATTCGGTTTTTAAAGGTGGGCACAGATCCAGTATGCCCAACGCGGCTGATCGCAGGTGATTTAACAGTGGCAGATTATTGGAAAACAGGGACACCAGGCCGTCACCCAGGCGTACCGTTTGCTGTTGGTCGGCTTTTCGTAACTGCTGGTATCTTTGCAGTCGAGAAGGTAACACTTCGGAGGTCAGGTCGATATCACGCAGGCAATCATGCAACACACCCACATCGCGCAGCGCCAGGTTAAAGCCTTGCCCGGCCACCGGATGCAATGCATTGGCCGCATTACCAATCAACACGCTACGACCAGCTACCAACTTGCTTGCCCGGCTTAACTTCAAGTCAAATTTTGCGCGCCGCCCTACTTCGCTGAAAGCGCCCAGCCGGTAACCGAAGTGCAGCTGCAACTGCTGTAAAAAGTCCTTGTCTGATAATGCCAGCAACGACTCCACCTTAGCTACCGGTTGTGTCCAAACCAGGGCGTAACGTGAATCTATGAGCGGTAACATGGCCATCGGGCCATCCGGGGTAAAACGCTCGTAGGCAACGCCCATTTGTGGTGTATTGACCCTGACATTGGCGACTACGGCACTTTGATGGTAATCCGAGGTAGTGATGTCAATACCCAGTGACTCGCGCAGGTTCGAAGAAGCGCCCTCGGCTATCACCAGCAAATCAGCCTGCAACTGCTGCTCCTGGCCATCCCGCTCATAACTAACGTTAACCCCCTGATCCGATAGAGCAACCGACTCAACCAGGGCCGGTGAGATTATTTCGATAGATTCCTGTTGCAAGGCAGCCTGCAACAGTTGCTGAATCAGCACATGGTATTCAATCACGGCGCCCATACTGTCGAGCTGCAAGGACTTGGCATCCAGCCGGGTAACCCCGAAATGACCGGCACTGGAAACATGAATATGCTTGATCGGCGCGGTCTGTGTCTGCAAGTCGTTCCATAAACCCAGTGCTTGAAATATGCGCAGCGTGGAATGGGAAAGCGCAATTGAACGTGCATCCAGTTCGTCTGGCTGGGTCGCGTTTTCGATCTCCGCCACGGGCCTTGCCTCCAGCAGGGTCACCCTGCGTCCCTGGGATGCCAGCGCGATTGCCGCGCTCAAACCGACCAGGCCACCACCGACGATACAAATGGAATCAGACATTGCTTATCCGGCCATCAGGGTTTCGATATCCTTTATTTCGGAAGGCACCCCCGCTGTCAACACTTCGTGCCCGTTTGGGGTCACCAGCACATCATCCTCAATACGCACACCAATATTCCACCATTTACGATGCACGCCTTTGCTATTGGCTGGAATATAGACACCCGGTTCCACGGTCAGCACCATGCCCGGCTCCAGCAGGCGCCATTGATCGCCCACCTTGTAATCACCGACATCGTGCACATCCAGCCCCAGCCAATGACCGGTGCGGTGCATGTAAAACTTACGATAAGCATGTTCCTTGATCAATTTCGCCGGCGTGCCTTTTAACAGTTTCAGCTCAATCAGGCCCTTGGTAATAACTCTGACCGCCGCATGATGGGGATCATTCCAGTGATTTCCGGGTTTGACCTTTTTAATGGCCGCTTTCTGCGCCTGCAACACAATTTGATAGATATCGCGTTGCGCCGCTGAGTATTTCCCATTAATGGGAAAGGTACGGGTAATATCGGAGGCATACCCATCGACCTCGCAACCGGCATCGATCAGCAACAAGTCGCCGTCCTGCAAGGGCTCACTGTTTTCGGTGTAATGCAATATGCAGCCATTTTCACCACCACCCACTATCGGCGGGTAGGCATGTTGTGCATTGTGGCGGCGAAATTCATGGTTATATTCCGCCTCGATACTGTATTCGTGTAACCCCGGTTTACAGATTTGCATCGCCCGTTTATGCGCCTTGACCGAAATCCTGGCGGCTTTTTTCATGGCTGAAATTTCAGCCCGGCTCTTATACAGGCGCATATCATGCAGCAGGTGATCCAGCGAGACAAATTCATAGGGCACGTGAACGCCGGAACGCGATTGCGCCTTGATCTGATTCACCCAGCCCATTAATTTGGAATCAAAATCCGGGTAACGCCCCATGATATGAAACACCTTTTCACGCTCTTCAAGCAATCCGGGCAAAATGTCATCAATGTCATCGATGGGAAACGAATCATCAGCGCCAAAGTGTTCAATCGCACCCTGCTGACCGGCTCTGCGCCCGTGCCAGGTTTCCTGCTCAGGATCGTTTTCACGGCAGAACAATATGTATTCGCCGTGTTTACGCCCCGGCACCAAAACCAGCACGGCGCCGGGCTCATTAAAACCGGTTAGGTATAAAAAATCACTGTCCTGCCTGAACGGGTATTCCACATCCCGGTTTCTTAGCTGCTGGGGGGCCGAGGAAACAATGGCGATACTGCCCTTGCCAATCATTTTCATCAGCTGGTTACGGCGTCGTTTAAACTCTGTTTTATTCATTTGCGGTCTGTATTTACTGTATCTGCGGTGCGGGTAATACCGGGTTGATTTCTTCATTCATGAAAATTACCGACAAGCGGACATGCTCGACGATTTCGGTATACACGGTTTCCGACTCTTCGTTGTACTCTTCATTATGACTGAGTTGACTGATTTGCAGCAAATCATCCATACATTCCCTGCCCTGTTCAGACAAGCCTTTTAACAGCGCCTCGCCACCCACGCCCAGGCCATATAAAAACCCCTGGCACCAGGTACCGAGCGCGATCAGGCGCATAGCAAACTCGTAACTTTCATCGGGCAACAGCAAGTCAAGACTCATGTCCTCGCCATTCAGTTCGGTTCGGGTTTGCTGGTACAGGTTGTGTAACACTTTCATATGTTCACTGGCCAGCAAGTCATTGGTCTCCAGCGGCTGGTCCAACGTGCACTCCATCCAGCGTGAGAAATCCTGTTGTGCCAACAATAAACCGCATAAGGTACCATGCGCCTCGGAAGCATCGCTCATCGCCTGCAGTTTTTCCAGGGTCTGTTGCAGGTTTTCAAAATCGATCACGGGCGTATTCATAGAATGTACTTTTTGCTGCAAAAGCGCATATTCTATCATTCAATAATCCTCACAGTCTCTGCAAACCACTTTCGTCACGGAAATGAACCGTGCAAAACTGATATACTGTGTTTTAATAACATTATCCAGTTGACAGTTAATCCTTGATCACCAAAAATGCCCCATGGATTCAGATAATAAAACCTATACAGAATCGGACCTGCAAAAGCTTGAAAACCAGATCGATGCCCTCATTGATGCGGTCAACCAGCTCAAACAGGAGAATACCAGCCTACGTCACCAGCAGGACAACCTGCTTGCAGAACGTTCGCAGCTGATAGAAAAAACCGAGCTGGCCCGTAACCGGGTCGAAGCCATGATTACAAGACTGAGATCTCTGGAATTAAGTTCATGAGCACACCCTTAGCCATCAATATTTCTATTATGGATAAAGAATACAAGATTGCCTGCCCTCCGGGCGAGCAATCGGCCTTGCTGGAATCGGCGGAATACCTGGATAGCAAAATGCGTGAAGTCCGTGACACTGGCAGTATTATCGGTTCGGAGCGTATTGCCGTCATAACGGCCTTAAACATTGCACACGAACTGCTGCATAACAGCACATTAAATTCTGACCTGGGCAAGACCCTTCCCCCACGCCTGAAAAATCTTGAAACCAAGGTTGCCGAGGCTTTACACAAAGCCCGCCAGATGGAATTATAAAACCGCATCCGTTACACCTGCCAACCTGGACAGGCGATCACTCTAAATCAAGTGCTGGTCAAAAAAATCTCAAACTATAAAAATTTAATTTGACACGTCCCATCATAAAAAAAATATTCAAGCTCGGTGATGCAAAGCTAAAAAAACCAGCGTATAGTTTTAATTACCGACTGCGGTGTTTGTTAGCTGCCTTCATAATCCTTGAGCCTATTTATCAACTTCGGGATTTTTAGTGTCATTCTGGTGTGCACGCCCGAGTTTAATCGGGAAGCCTGATGGGTGCCCTGTTATCCCACCTGAACTATCCGGTTCAAGGTTGATAGACTTGCGACGGCACCGTGGTTGGTATCTTCACGACCTCTTCCGACCTCTTTTTTCTGGCATATTGATTCATCACTGCCGTACACTATCCCAGGGCCTGTTAACACTCATTGAATATCGCGTTGCCGTCCCAAAAAGGGCCAGGCAAGGCACGAGGAGAGAGGTTTGGTTATTCCAAATGAACAACGAGTAACGCGGCATGGCCCTTTTTGGGGCGCAACCCGGAGGGACGTTGCCATTTTCCCGCAGCCACTTGTTGCATTTCGCTTATGTACGGTAAGTACACCGCACTCAATGCGCCTTTGCCTGCGAAAAAATGGCCAACGTCGCGTTTTTTCAATGAGTGTTAACAGGCCCTGACATGCAAACCCAACAGATCCGCGCGCACTATCGTCAGCTCCGGCAAGCACTGAGCCCCGAGCAACAGCAGTTTAATGCTATCGAGGTCAGTCAGCGTATCAATCGTCTGCTGGGTTTTAACGGTAAATCCAAAATAGCCGCTTATCTCGCCACCCAGGCCGAGCTTTCGCTCAATCCGTGGATTGCATCTTCAACATCCCACCAGATCTTTCTGCCCATGCTGTACGAACCGATTGAACCGAGACTGCGTTTTGCCCGTTTTGATGACAACACCTGCTGGAAAAGCAATCGATTTAATATTATTGAACCCGATACGCATTGGGGTAATACGCTTCACGCCCGACAACTGGATTATGTTCTGCTGCCGCTGGTCGCCTTCGATCGACAGGGGCACCGCATGGGCATGGGCGGCGGTTTTTATGACCGCAGCCTGGCGTTTCGAGCTGCGCGTAAACGCTGGACAAAACCCTGTCTGATCGGCATTGCTCACAGCTGCCAGGAGCACCCGGGACTTGACCACCAGCCCTGGGATATCAATCTGGACTGGATCGTTACGGAACGCGAAATTATCAAAGCCAGCGCATGACTACTTGAGGAAAATCTCGTAAGCGCGGTTACCGGTTTCTTCCCAATAGGGAAAAGACAGCGTGGATAAAAACTGGCGGAATTCACGGTGCTGGTCAGCATCAACCTGTATACCCATCAGTATGCGACCATAATCTGCACCATGATTACGATAATGAAACAGGCTGATATTCCAACGTCTTCCAATTTCCCCCAGAAACTGCAACAACGCACCCGGTTTTTCAGGAAACTGGAATCGATACAACAATTCATTGTCAACACCCGGTCCGGGATGCCCGCCAACCATGTAACGCGTATGCAGTTTGGCGACTTCGTTATCCGTCATGTCGTCCACCTGGTATTCCTTCTCTTGCAAATGGCTGATAATCTGATCTTTTTCCTCAACACCCCGGGTGAGCTGTATTCCCGCAAAAACTCTGGCACTTTTTGAGTCGGCATAACGATAATTGAATTCGGTAATCTGGCGTTTACCAATCAACTGGCAAAACTGCTTGAAGCTTCCCGGCCGCTCCGGAATTTCAACCGCCAGTAAAGCCTCGCGCTGTTCTCCAATTTCGGCACGCTCGGATACGTGACGCAGTCGATCAAAATTCATATTGGCACCACTGTTTATTGCCACCAGCGTATGCCCTTCTATAGCGTGCTCGTCGACATACTTTTTCAAACCCGCCAGTGAGATCGCCCCGGCCGGTTCGCAGATAGCACGAGTATCGTCATAGGTATCCTTGATGGCCGCACAGATCTGGTCGGTGGAGACGGTAATCACATCATCCACCAGGTCACGAATCATTTTGAAGGTCACCTGCCCAATCTGCCTGACCGCAACACCATCCGCAAAAATACCCACCTCCTTTAATTTGACGCGACGCTTGGCCAGCATCGCGGCTTCAAGGCAGGCTGCATCTTCTGGTTCGACGCCGATGACCTTGATACTGGGTTTGACCGATTTCATAAAACCCACGATGCCTGCCAGCAATCCACCGCCACCCACCGGCACAAAGATGGCTTCAATATCATTCGGGTACTGGCGAATAATCTCGTGCGCAATCGTACCCTGCCCGGCAATAACATCCAGGTCATCGTAAGGGTGAATAAATATCAGTTTTTCTTTTTCTGCCAACTTTAAGGAATGCTGATAGGCCTCATCAAAATTTTCACCTTTCAAAACCACTTTGGCTGAGTAAGATTTAACCGCATTTACCTTGATCATCGGTGTCGTTGCCGGCATTACGATCGTGGCATGCATCTTCAGTTTTTTAGCGGCCAGGGCAACCCCTTGCGCATGATTTCCGGCTGATGCTGCAATCACACCTTTGATGCCGGGCTGTTCTTGCAAAACCTGGTATACCTTGTTAAAAGCACCACGGCATTTGAATGAAAAGACCGGCTGCAAATCTTCCCGCTTGAGTAAAACCTGGTTACTTAGTCGTTGAGAAAGACCCGGCATGATATCCAGCGGCGATTCTTTGGCCACATCATACACGCGTGCGGTCAGCACCTTTTCAAGAAACTGTTTGGTTGGCATGAAATCTCTCTGTTAAATGAAAGCGCATTATCAGGAATGACCGGATGTTAAGCAATAGCCCTTCTCCAGGGTTTAAATATGTTTTAGTTGATCCCAAACATGTAACATTGCACTAATCACCAAATGACCATGACTTTTTTTCTTTCTATCGTTACTATTCCGCCTCTAAAATTATTCAAACGATTATTATGACTGCTGACGAAAAGAAAAAACTGGCTGCAATTGCGGCGCTGGAATATGTAGAACCCGGTTCAGTAATCGGAGTTGGCACCGGCTCCACAGTGAATCATTTCATCGATGCCATTGCCGAAAAAATGAAAGGCGCTGTCGAGGCCGCGGTGTCGAGCTCCGAAGCCTCAACCGAACGTATGAAACAACATGGCATCCCGGTCATTGACCTAAACTCGGCAGGGGAACTTTCCATTTACGTGGACGGCGCCGATGAGTCGAATCGTTTCTTGCACCTGATAAAGGGTGGCGGTGGCGCACTGACGCGCGAAAAAATTGTCGCCGCGGCCAGTAAAACCTTTGTCTGCATCGCCGATGACAGCAAACTGGTCGGTGTACTGGGTGAATTTCCTTTACCGGTAGAAGTCATTCCCATGGCCAGAAGCCTGGTAGCCCGTGAATTGACCAAGCTCGGTGGCCGTCCAGTGTGGCGCGAAAATTTCATTACCGACAACGGCAATATCATCCTTGATGTTCACGACTTGCAAATCATGGAACCGATGAAACTGGAAACTCAGATCAACCAGCTAGCCGGGGTTGTTACCGTGGGCATTTTTGCACATCGTCCCGCTGATGTACTTTTACTGGGGGGTGAAGACGGGGTTCAAACCGTTAAACCTTAACACCTAGGCAGGCTTCCTCTTTGACCACCCCTGGTCACCGGGTATAAGCCCATCCGTGGAAACACTGCTCCTGCGCATCCATGCGCCCGCAGCATAAGTATATCCCTATACAAAAAAGCAGAGCTATTGGCTCTGCTTTAAATTTTTACAACTCTTTTTATTGGTTATTCAGGAACCACCACGGTCAGGCCAAGCGATTGCCAACCTTGCATGCCACCGCGGTAATACATAATTTTATCGGCCGGGTAGCCGAGCTCCAGCAACCCTTTTATTGCACGCGGCGATTGACCGCACCACATTCCGTTACACCACAGCACCAGCTTTTTCGCACTGGTAAAATCCCATTCGTCATTTTTCTGGTCCCCACCCATCAAACCAAAACTTTCTATGGTGCGCGTGAATCCGCCCACCTCTCCACGCCGCTTAGCACCCAGTATATGCATCATATCGATAAGCTGGGGATCATCCACATCCAGCGCAAAAACCGTAAAGGGTATATTGATTGAACCGGGGATTGTTCCTCTTTTCCACCATGCAGGCGTTCTGGCATCAATAATCAAACCGGTTTCATCGAGCAGCTCCTTTTCCATGAAATCAAAAATCTCCAGCTGGCCAATGGTTTTGACTCCCTCAGCCGCCTGCATCGGTTGAATACAAAAAGGGGGACACTTGCGTGAAGTTTTGGCAAACCCGCCCTCCAGGGTATGATCCTGATCCTGGATTCGTTGAATCTTTATAAGCTTGCTTTGGTGGATAACCTCGACAAAATCGCGCGATGGAGTGAGTTTGACATCCAGCGCATGGGCATTTGATAAGGCCATTGGAAGAAGTAACAACAACAATCGTATAGTCATGGGGTTCCTCATTATTCTTTACTCACCTGAAGGATTTTTTCTCTAATTTTCGAAGGATCAGGGTTATCCTGATAAAATTTGAACACCCGATCTTTCTGGCTATTACTCAGGCGCTTATAAAAAAGAAAACTGCCAATATAATTATTTTTGAGAACAACTTCGAATTGATCGAAACTCAAACCCGGGGTCAGCTTAAAGATCGCACCGCCCTGGCCAGACCACTCTTTGCTCACCGAAGAAGCGGCGTTCGATGATTGGTTGGCATTTTTTGTTTTATTATCCAGATCCAGCTCCGATGCCTCACCTTCCAGTGACTGCAAATAATCGGAATTAGATTGCGCGGCAACAATACTCAAATGGGAAATGAGCAGAATAGCGACAAAAAACAGCAAACATCCTTTTCGCATTTGTATATCCCACGTGAAATATAACAAAGCAATACCTGTAATTGATGAAGCACTCTATTAATATAGCTATAAATTGGATTCTATGTTTATCCGCAATAACCGTTTATCTTTTTATGCTTATCAAGCCTAGTCGCCGATTATCTTAAAGTCAACAGCGTATTGATACATTTTTCCTTTAATAACATTGCCTTACGCTATTTATTTAAAATAAATTTCAACTAGAAACTTTTGCTTTAGGTAAAAAAAAACCTGCAAAAGCAGGTTTTTTTTAAAATCACGTTATAACTATTAACGTTTGGAGAACTGAGTCGCTCTACGCGCCTTGCGTAAGCCAACCTTTTTCCTTTCAACTTCTCTGGCATCACGCGTTACAAAGCCTTCTTTTCTGAGCGCAGACCTAAAAGATTCATCATATTGCATCAAAGCACGTGTAATACCCAGCCTGATCGCACCGGCCTGACCACTGGGTCCGCCTCCACCAACATTCACATTGATATCGAACTTATCGGTCAGATCCACGGTTTCCAGTGGCTGCCTGACAACCATTCTTGAAGTTTCACGACCGAAATAATCTTCAATAGATTTTTTATTGATGGTAATGTTTCCACTGCCTGCAGTCATATAAACTCTTGCTGAAGAGCTTTTGCGGCGGCCAGTTCCATAATACTGTTCTGCTGACATTTTAATTCTCTTAGATATCTAATACTTGGGGTTGCTGGGCAGTGTGCTCGTGTTTTTCACCTGCATACACTTTCAGTTTTTTAAACATGGCACGCCCCAGTGAATTCTTGGGCAGCATACCTTTTACAGCTGTTTGCAAGATACGCTCGGGATAGGTCGCGCGCAACTTGGACAGATTTACTGACTTCAGATGACCGATATAACCGGTATGATGATGATACATCTTGTCCTGCTCTTTGTTGCCGGTCACCTTAACCTTTTCAGCATTAACTACCACGATATAGTCCCCTGTATCGACATGCGGGGTGTATTCCGGCTTGTGTTTACCACGCAATCTGCGTGCAATTTCAGTCGACAGGCGACCCAGAGTCTTGTCAGTGGCATCCACTACAAACCAGTCTCGTTTTACGGACTCAGGTTTTGCACTAAAGGTTTTCATACTATGTTCCTAAACTCGCCTATGGCGTTGTCTTCAAATAGAAAGGGCGCGAATACTAACGGATTAAGTCGCGCTTGACAAGGCCTTAAACCACGAAATAGTCGTTATTTTTAAGCAGCACCGACCTGGTAGAAGGCCGATAATATAACCATGCGATTCAAAGAACAAAAGGTTAAAAAAAGGGCGTGGCTTAAAAAAGCCACGCCAAAACCACCAAAGGAGGATGGAGGAGTTATGCTGAGGAGACGAGGGGCGCCTCCTTGATCAGCATATAAGAATTATCTAATATACCAATGGGATTGTCAATAACCCTTTTCTCCCTTTACTATTGAGCTTATGAAAATGCGAAAAAATTCCTTACTCGATCGACTCATCATTGAACTGGAACATGGTTTGCGAACCTGCCATGTCAAGCCGCCCACTGGCTCACGACCCTATCCTGCCGCAAATAAAACCCCAGACGAACTGAATGAAACCGAACAACACCATGTGGCCGGTTTAATGCGGATTAATAATGCCGGTGAAGTCGCCGCACAGGGACTGTACCGTGGACAATCGATAACTGCACGCAACGCCAATACACGCCAGGAAATGCTGGAAGCTGCCGAACAGGAAAATGAACACCTGAACTGGTGCCAGACGCGCCTGCAGGAACTGGACGCCTCCACCAGCAAACTCGATCCATTCTGGTACTGGGGGTCCTTCGCCATTGGTTTTAGCGCCGGGGCAATGGGGGACAAATGGAGCCTTGG
>JANTFY010000059.1 GCA_024763185.1 Gammaproteobacteria bacterium
ATGACGATCATGCGATTGCTTTCCAGTTCCAGTGTGTCATCCACCACCTGTGGTTCGCTATTGACATGCACGTAACCCAGATCCACCTGACCGGAATCCAGACAGCCATAACTGTTGACGGGAGATAAGGCTAAAGTGTTATCACAATGATCCTGCTGGTCCTTTTTCTGATCGTTGTCCTCGTCCTCCGGCAGCGGTAGTTCATCTTCCGCTCGGGCCTGGATGCGTGCCACCGTCAGGTCGTTATCACTCAGGGTGGCCTCCAGGTTTAACGCTTCGAATAGAAATCCCAGTCCCTCATAAACACGGTAACGCGCGGCCAATGCATCATAATAGGCTTCTGTGTATTGATTCTGCGCGCTATTCAGCTCGTTTTCCGCATCCAGCAAATCGATCAGGTCTCTCTGCCCGATAAAAAATTCCTCGCGGTAGGAAACGACTGTTTCCCGCGCTTTTACTATGTGTTGATCAAGAAACTCCAGTTGTCGGCTCAAGGACTCATCCGCCACCCAGGCCAGCCTCAGGGTATTGATTATCTGTCGTCTGACGCGCGCGGCAAATTCTTTTTGCTCGTGCACTGCACTGATACGTTTTTGCTGATTGGCACGTTCGGCCCCTCCATCATAAAAGTTATAGGTCAGGTTTAATACCAGGCTGAGTTCCTCGGTATCGCCGCTAACGCCCCCGATATCATTGCCGAATTCCGATGCCAGCCGTAAGTCGACATTCGGGTAACGACTGCTCAGCGAACGTTTGTAGTCGGATTGTGACGCATTGATATTATTCAGCGCCACTTTCATGGCCGGATGATTCTGCAACGCCTGGTCTATCAGCGTGTTTAAATCTTCGGCTGGAAATTTGGGCAGGGTCGGTTCGATCAAATGCTGGGGGTTGACGTAACGACCGAGAATCTGGTGCAACAGGGTGGATGAATCCTGCAAATTATTCTGCTGCGCAATCAGGCTGGCATGGGCCCGCGCCACCCGGCCCTCTGTTTGTTGTAACTGCGAACGCCTGCCAACGCCGGAATTATTGCGTTCGCGGATCTGTGACAGAATGCCTTCGTGTGAATTGACATTTTCCGTGGCAAGCTGATACAAACGACGCTGTTTCAACACCTCGAGAAAGGCCTGGATGGCATCCAGCGCTATATTATCCACTGAATCATAGATATCGAATAAAGCCGCACTGGCACGTGATTTGGTTTGCTCAATCTGATGGGTGGTGTCGTAACCGTTAAACAGGTTCTGGGTGACGGATAATTCAACCCGGGTACTGTCATAGTCCACCGAGTTATTGCCCGTTGACGGAGAGGTTGTGTCATACAGCCCGGTAGATGCCTGCAGATCAACACTCGGTTTCCAGCCACTTTCGGCTATCGACTCGTCAGCCATGACCTGACGGTACACATGAACCTTTTCCTTGACCTGCGGATGGGCACTGATTGAATCCGTCACCATGTCAGAAATATCCAGCGCTGATGCGGGATTAACAACGCTGTAAAACAACAGGCTAAAAAAGGATGACTTCAAAAAGCCATTTTGCAAAGTGTTGGTCATAAATGTATTCGCTGATTCGTTACTTTTTTTATCAGTTTTTTCTTGTTGGCTAATATAGGCATTCTTATTGTTCAGAATGAGATTTCACTAACACTTCCTGAAATCCCCGTTTAACGCGCTGACAATTTAAACCATATAATCAACAAATTCCAGTAAACCCTTGATTTATTAGTCAATAATATTTTCAAAATCAAGTTGCTTATAGGGATATTGTCACTTTTTTGACTGCTTTTTCGTGAATACGTGAACCAGTTCCATAACCGGTTAATTTAAAACGAGAATCAGGGGCTGGCCTGATCTCTCCATGGATGGCAATTGATTTGCATCAGAGTAGTGATCACTTTTGAAGCCCGAACCCATAACGGGATGATAAAAGCTACATGGCTCTGATAGAATCAGCCGACAGGAGGATTCGACTATGGGTAAATGGCGTTTATTTTTGATACTGATTATCACGGCAGTGGTAATTTCAGTACTGCTATTCTGGTTACAGCGCAACAAACCTATTGCAGTAACCCTGCAACAGGTCAGCAGCGGAAAAATTCAGCGCACGGTCACCAATACCCGTGCCGGCACCCTGAATGCCTGCCGAAGAGCAAAATTATCGCCTTCCCTGGGCGGGCAGATTGCACGTTTACCGGTAAGCGAAGGTGAAGTGGTTAAACAGGGTCAGATTCTGTTTGAAATATGGAATGATGACCTGCTCGCGCAGAGAGATCTGGCCCAGTCCGAAATTCTCGCCAGTGAAGCGCTCAAGTTACAAGCCTGTATTCAAGCAGAGCTGGCGCAACAGGAAGCCAAGCGTGTCGGCAAACTGCTGGAACGCGGACTGACCTCCGATGAAAGTGCAGATAAAGCCATCTCCCTGTCACATTCCAGTACGGCCGCCTGTGATGCCGCCACGGCGAATATCGATATCAGCAAGGGCAAGCTGAAGGTCGCACAGGCAGCGCTCGAACGCACGCGGCTGCGCGCCCCGTTCGACGGCACCATTGCCGAGGTCAATGGCGAGCTCGGAGAATATGTGACGCCTTCCCCGGTGGGTATTCAAACACCACCTGCTATCGACCTCATCGACAACAGTTGCCTGTATGTGAGTGCGCCCATTGATGAAGTGGATGCGCCACAGATTCGAGCCGGCATGACCGCACGCATATCGCTGGATGCCTTTCAAAAACAGTTTTTTGAAGGCCGAGTGCGCAGGGTTGCCCCCTATGTGCTGGACAAGGAAAAGCAGGCCCGCACCGTGGATATTGAGGTCGATTTCCTGTCCGATAAGGACAACAGTAATATGTTGCCTGGCTATACCGCCGATGTGGAAGTCATCATCGATGAACACCAGAACAGCCTGCGCATTCCCACTGAAGCCCTGCTGGAGGGCAATCGGGTATACCTCTATGACAGCGACTTTGACACCATCAGTACGACCGACGTCGTAACCGGCCTGAGTAACTGGCAATACACGGAAATCCTTGAGGGCCTGCAACAGGGACAACAGATAGTGACCTCGATCGATGCCGAGGGGCTGGCCGATGGCGTCGCTGTAAAGATTAAACCTGAATGATCAAACTCGAACATATACATCGTGATTTCCAGGTGGGGGATCAGACCGTGCATGCGCTGGATGATATCAACCTTGAAATTACCCAGGGCGAATACCTGTCGGTGATGGGTCCCTCGGGCTCCGGTAAGTCCACCCTGCTAAACCTGATCGGCATGCTCGATCATGCGACTTCCGGCAGCTACTCCCTGGCTGATCAGAATATCACCGAGATGGACGAACAGCAGGAAGCCCAGATCCGCAATAAATATATTGGTTTTGTATTCCAGGCCTTTCATCTGATTCCGCGCCTCAGTGCCGCCGAGAACATCGAGCTGCCTCTGGTGCTGGCCGGTATCGCCCCCTCTGTACGTCAACCCAAAGTTGAACAGGCATTACAGGCCATGAACCTGGTAGATCGTGCTCATCACAAGCCGGACCAGTTGTCCGGCGGTCAACGTCAGCGTGTGGCCATTGCACGTGCCACCATTACCGAGCCCTCGGTACTACTGGCAGATGAACCCACCGGCAACCTGGATCAAAAATCCGGTGAGGATGTCATCGACACCCTGGAATCCTTAAATAAAAAAGGTATCACCCTGATCATCGTGACCCATGACCACCACTTGGGAAAACGCTCGGCACGCGCCATCAAGATGCTCGATGGACGTATTGAATCGGACCAAGCAAACGGCTAGGAAACCCGATGATAACCTCCGACATACTTGGTTACAGCTGGTTATCTCTCAAGGGTTATAAGAGCCGAACCCTGCTGATGTTGCTGGCCATGAGCATCAGCGTGGCCTCGGTGCTGTTGCTGACCGCACTGGGAGAAGGCGCTAGGCGGTATGTCAACGGCGAGTTTGCCTCACTCGGTACCAACCTGGTCATTGTGCTGCCGGGTCGCAGTGAAACCGCGGGTATGGGCCTTAACACCATGATGGGCGTAACCCCGCGCGACCTGACCCTGGAGGATGCACGGGCTCTGCAACGGCACAGCGCGATAACCCGTATCGCACCCCTGAATGTCGGTGCGGCGGAGGCCTCCTGGCAAAGCCGTAAACGCGAAGTCACCATCATGGGTTCAACCCAAGAACTGCTCACACTGCGTCACTGGAAACTGGCCTCCGGTAGTTTTCTGCCCGACACCGAATGGGACCGGGCAACACCGGTTTGTGTCATCGGTAAAAAAATCCGTGATGAAATCTTTGGCGCACATTCGGCTCTGGGCCAGTGGATAAGGCTCGGTCAAAATCGTTACCGGGTTATCGGCGTGATGGCTTCGGAAGGTCGCTCCATCGGCATCGATGTGCAGGAACTGGTGATTATCCCGGTCGCCTCTGCGCAAGCCTTGTTCAATACCCCTTCGTTATTTCGCATACTGATTGAAAGCAAAAGCCGTGAAGCCATGCAAAAGGTTATCGAGTTTACCGAAAACACCATCAAACAGCGGCATCACGGTGAACTGGATGTCACCGTCATTACCCAGGATGCGGTATTAAAAACCTTCGACAATATCCTCTCGGCGCTGACCTATGGCGTGGGTGGTATCGCTGCCATCAGCCTGGCGGTCGCCGGTATCCTGATTATGAACGTTATGCTGGTGGCTGTTTCACAGCGCACTGCCGAAATCGGATTGCTCAAGGCGCTCGGCGCTTCGCGCCAGAAAATTCTGGTTTTAATATTAACCGAGGCCATGCAGCTATCGCTGCTCGGCGTATTTTTCGGTTTCATTCTGGGCCTTGGAGGCAGTTGGGGCATACGCAGCGCCCTGCCCGAGTTACAGGCCTATCCACCGCTCTGGGCCATACTCGCTTCTTTTGGGGTGGCCATGTTGACCGGTTTATTGTTCAGCCTGCTACCGGCCACAAAGGCATCCAAGCTGGACCCTGTTCGCGCGTTACAGGGGCACTGACATGCTCACCCGTGATTTTCTGCACCTGACCGGCAGTTCTTTGTTGACCCACAAATTACGCAGTTTTTTAACCATGCTGGGTATCTCGGTGGGCATAACTGCGGTGGTAATGCTGACCTCGATCGGCGAAGGCATCCATAAATACATTCTCTCGGAATTTACCCAGTTCGGCACCACCCTTGTCGCTATCAACCCGGGCAAAACCGACACCATGGGCATGTCGATGGGGGTGTTTGGCAGCGAACGGCCTTTATCCATCGAAGATGCCGAAGCGTTAAAAAAGCTACCGTTTGCAAAATCCGTGGTGGGCATGATCCAGGGCAATGCGGAGGTTGAAGGCAACCGACGCAGCCGGCGAACCACGGTTTATGGTACCGGATCTGATTTTCCCACCGCCTTTAAAATGCCAGTGCTTATGGGTCATTTTCTACCACAGGAAAACCCGCTTGCGCCACGCGCGCTTGCTGTACTCGGCAGCAAGGTCAAGCAGGAACTGTACGGTGATGAAAATCCAGTTGGCCAACGCATTCGTATTGGTGGCGATCGTTACCGGATCGTCGGGGTGATGGCATCCAAGGGCCAGGTGCTGGGATTTGACCTGGACGACACGGTCTATATTCCACTGGCACGGGGACTGGAAATGTTTAACCGCGAAGGCCTGGTGGAAATCGATGTGCTGTACCACGAAGGGGTCGATGAAGACAAGGTCGTGGCCGGCATCAAACGATTGTTGATAGCACGGCATGGGCGGGAGGATTTCACCATTACCACGCAACAACAGATGCTCGATGTCATGGGCAACATCCTCGATATTATCACCTTCGCGGTCGCCGCTATCGGTGCTATTTCATTACTGGTGGGAGGTATCGGCATTATCACCATCATGACCATCAGCGTGGCAGAACGCACGGCCGAGATCGGCTTACTTCGTGCCCTGGGCGCGCGCAATGCACAGATCCTGGTGCTGTTTCTGGGTGAAGCCGTGGTGTTATCGGCCGTGGGAGGTATCGTGGGCCTGGTAGCAGGTATCGGACTCGGCCAGTTATTGAGTATAGCCATACCGGCGTTACCGGTACATACCCCGTGGACCTATGTCGTACTGGCGGAAATATCAGCCATCGTCATAGGGCTGGCGGCAGGGGTGATCCCAGCACAACGTGCGGCAAGGCTGGATCCTGTCGAAGCCCTGCGCGATGAATAAACAGGCCCACTATCTGAAATGCCAGGATGTTTAGTGAATTCTTTTCAAGTATGGGGATAAACATCACGGTGGTTTTTAATTTTTTCAGCGATTTATTACCCCATGTTTTATTATACTGTCACAAAAGCATCTATAATCCCTTTCAAATTCAAGCACCTTAATACTCTTTAGATCCCAAAACCCCATCCATGCTGCGAATCTCTTTACTACTGGTTTTTCTGCTCAACCTGAACGGTTGTGCCAGCATGATCAATTCGGCGACACAGAAAATGACGGGTAATCTGTCCCAGGCGATGCTCAACCAGAATGACCTGGAAACCGTTAAAGCCGGTGCCCCGGCCTACCTGATCATGATCGACAGCCTGATTGAAGGTGATCCTGATAACGTGGACATGCTGATTGCCGGATCAAAGCTGTATGCCTCTTACACATCGGCCTTTGTTGATGATGAACAGCGTGCTCAACGCCTGGCGGATAAATCATTAAGTTATGCAAGACAGGCGCTGTGCCTTGATCTTCACGAACTGTGTAACAACCTGGATGCCAGGCAGGAACAGTTTGAGTCGCTGGTAACGCAGGTTCAGGAAACCGATCAAGCGGTGCTGTATGCTTTCGCCAGTGCCTGGGCCAGCTGGATACAGGTGAACAGCGCTGACTGGAATGCCATTGCTCAAATACCGAAGCTGAATGCCCTGTTTACACATTCCATCCGTTTGAACGAAGCCTATGATAACGGTGGGGCGCACTTATACCTAGGGGTATTGGCATCGCAAATTCCGCCCAGCCTTGGGGGAAAACCGGAACAGGGACGTTATCATTTTGAGCAGGCCGCCCATTTTTCGAACAACAAAAACCTGATGGTCAAGGTGTTATACGCCGAGTATTATGCACGCCTGGTGTTTGACCAGGATTTGCATGACCGCCTGCTTAAAGAAGTTCTGTCGGCAAATGGAAACGAACCGGGGCTGACCCTGATTAATACCCTGGCAAAAAAACGTGGCCGTCAGTTGCTCGAAGAATCTGAAGAATTTTTTTAACCCCATTAAATCATGAAGAAAACATCCACCCTGTTCTCCCTGCTGATAGTCTCAGCCCTGTTGTCATTTAACGTCCAGGCACTGACCCTCAAGATTGCCACCCTGGCACCTGCCGGCACCACCTGGATGAAGGAAATGAAAAAAGGCGCCCAGGTCATCAAGGAAAAAACCAATGGCCGCGTCAAGATCAAGTTCTATCCCGGCGGCGTGATGGGTAACGATAAAAGCGTGCACCGCAAGATCCGTATCAACCAGTTGCAGGGCGGCGCCTTCAGCTCCAGCGGCATTACCCATGTCAACTCGGCTATCCAGGCCTTCAGCCTGCCCATGATGTTCAAGTCATTTGAAGAAGTGGATTATGTACGTTCCAAAATGGACGACAAAATCAAGCAGGCCATGGCGGACAGCGGTTTTATCATTCTCGGCATTAGCGAAGGTGGCTTTGCGCGTATCATGTCCAGCAAACCGGTCAGCACGCTTGAGCAAATACGCGATACCAAGGTTTGGATTCCGGAAGGCGATGCCCAGGTACAGAAAACCTTTGATACCATGGGTATAGTGCCCATTGCATTACCGATTTCGGATGTTTTCACCGGCCTGCAGACCGGCCTTATCGAAACCATTACTTCCACCTCGACCGGGGCCATCGCCTTTCAATGGCACACAAAAATCAAAAACATGGTTGAAACCCCTGTCATTTATGTGATCGGTGTACTGGCCATCAGCAAAAAGGCTTTCGACAAGATGAAACCCGAGCATCAAAATATTGTGGTGGATGAAATGAACAAGGTGTTCAAGCGTCTTGATAAAATAAACCGTGAGGATAACATCAATGCCACGGCAGCCTTGAAAACACAGGGTGTTTCTGTGATTACACCGAGTGAACAGGAAGTCCAGTATTGGAAAGATTTTTCAAAAACCGCGGTCGATGCCATGGTCAGTAGCGGCAGTATCGAAAAAAGCATTGTGGATGAAGTCAAACAACACCTCAGAGAATTCAGAAATCAATAATCCCGCTCTCAGATCAAAGCCCTCGCACTGCCGGTTTACCGCTCATCACCTTGAAAACTCTACAACACAGTATTCGCTTTATTGAAGACAGCCTGCTCATTACATTACTGGTGAGCATGATTGTGCTGGCCAGCGGACAGATTATACTGCGTAATTTTTTCGAGATCGGCATCGTCTGGATTGATCCATTACTCAGGGTATTGGTCCTTTGGACCGGTTTAATCGGCGCCACTGTAGCGAGTCGTGACAACAAACATATTCGCATTGATTTATTATCACGATTGTTCACTAAACGTGTACACATGGCCGTGCAATCGATAGTGGCTATCATCACCAGCGTCGTTTGCGCGCTCATCGCCTGGCATGGTGCGCGCTGGGTTTACCTGGATTATCTGGATCAACTGACGGCCTTTGCCGGCCTGCCGTCGTGGGTGCTGGAAGCCATTATACCTGTCGCTTTCGGTCTCATCGCCCTGCGCTACCTGATCCATGCATACTGCTGGCTCAGCATGTGCATTAGAAATGCTGAACTGGATGAAGACCAGGCCTATTACTAAAGATGAGCCTGTTTACCCCCTTTTTAATCCTGCTGGCCATCATACGCACCCCCCTGTTTGTGGTCATTGCCGCCAGCGCCATGCTGGGCTTTCATGCGGAAGAAGTAGATCTGTCGGTCATCGCCATTGAAATTTACCGCCTGGCTGAAATGCCGGTTTTACTGGCTATTCCCTTATTCACTTTCGCCGGCTATTTACTGGGCGAATCGCAGGCTTCACAACGCCTGGTTAACCTGACCCGCAGTGTACTGGGCTGGCTACCCGGAGGGCTGGCCATTGTCACCATTGTCGCCTGTGCTTTATTTACCGCATTTACCGGGGCGTCCGGCGTCACCATCGTTGCACTCGGCGCCCTTTTATACCCGGCACTGAAAGAAGCCGGGTATGGTGAAAATTTCAACCTCGGACTGTTAACCAGCTCCGGCAGCCTGGGCCTGTTATTCGCCCCGGCCCTGCCGCTTATTTTATACGGCGTGGTTGCCCAGCAGATGGACCTGGACCAACCGGTGAGCATCGACCAGCTGTTTATCGCCGGCATCCTGCCCGGCTTGCTGATGCTTCTTTTACTCAGCGTGTACAGCATGATCCAGCCTCGCTCAGCGGAATACAAAAACACAGGCAATCATCCGCCTGCCTGGCAATCAATCAAAGAGGCTCGCTGGGAGCTGCCATTGCCCTTGCTGGTACTGGGTGGCATTTATTCAGGTTATTTCGCGATTTCGGAAGCGGCGGCGGTCACCGCACTTTATGTACTGATCGTTGAAGTTTTCATCATTCGCGAAATCTCGCTACGACAACTGCCAGAAATTATCCGCCAATCCATGATCATGGTTGGCGGTATCATGATTATCCTGGGTGTTTCGCTGGCCTCGACCAACTACCTGATCGATACCGAGGTACCCGGCCGCCTGTTTGATTTTATTCGTGAACATATTGATGACAGGCTCACATTTCTCATATTACTGAATATCTTTTTACTGCTACTGGGCATGATGCTGGATATCTTTTCCGCACTGGTCATCATCGTACCTATCATTCTTCCGATCGCCGTGGGTTACGGTATTCACCCGTTGCATTTAGGCATCATCTTCCTGGCCAACATGCAACTCGGTTATTTCACACCACCGGTTGGCATGAACCTGTTTATTGCCAGTTACCGTTTCGAGAAACCGGTGATGACCCTGTATAAAGCAACCATCCCCTTCTTTTTAATCTTGCTGGTTGCCGTGTTGGTGATTACCTACTGGCCCTGGCTCAGCCTGGCGCTGATTCAATAGGGTTACTCCCAAGCTTTATTGTGGCATCATGACGACAACTAAAAAACACCGACTCTTTATGAAAAAAATTCTGTTAACCCTATCCCTGGTGACTGCCATGAGCGGATGCGCAACCGACTCGTCGGCCATTAACGAATACGTAAAAAAATTGCAATGGGTGAATGATGCCGATGCGGAGCTGGATGCAAAAGCCGCCCTGCAAAAAGGCGATTTTCGACTGATGGCCATGGCACAGCGAGGTATCGTGATACCGGGAGTTGACCAGGCTTTAACCGATCAATATGAATTGAAATGCGGCATCCGCTTATTGGAAGGGGTTAGCGATGCCGTGCGTGGTGAAGAACATTTGCAACTGATGCAAAAAGCGCATACTTATGCCGA
>JANTFY010000060.1 GCA_024763185.1 Gammaproteobacteria bacterium
GGGATACCTTTTTAAGGCCAGGCAAATCGAGCAGGGCCTGCTGTGGGTTGGCCCACACAGAATCCACCGGTGAACTGATCGCCAGCGGTTCACCATTGCGGTCGTAGATAGCCCCACGGTAAGCCGGCGTATTGATAGTGCGCAACTGGCGCTGGCTGCCTTCATCCAGCAAAAAGCCCTGGTTGAACACCTGCAGATAGGCAGCCCTTACAATTAACGCGAACAACAACGCCAGCAACATCAACAACACGAAATAATGCCGCCCGGCAATAAACGATGACGTCTGTTTGCTATCACTCATAATCGGCTAACGTCACTATTTGAATGCTTTCAGGCAACATCATGTTAAGTTTTTTTCTAGCCATCGACTCAACATTGGCCTGGGTGACCAGGGTGCTGTTCTGCAATTGCAACTGCCCCCAATGAATAACCTGCTGGTCCTGCTTTTTCTGCACTTGACGCAGCTCGGTAAACAATACCCGGCTTTCATGCTTTACGTATATCACGGTCAGCGCACTGCCGGTGACCAAAACAATCAGCAGCATCAGCCAATGCAGGTTCGTCATCAGGAAATCCGCTCGGCTATTCTTAACACCGCACTGCGTGAGCGCGGATTTTGCATTAACTCCTTGGCTCCGGCGCGAATGGCTTTGCCGATAGCCTTGAGCCTGACATTTACTTTTATATCCTGCTCGCGCAGTGGCAGACCCCGGGGTAGTGACGGCGCCGTTGAATGCTTTTTGATAAAGCGCTTTACCAGGCGGTCTTCCAATGAATGAAAACTGATCACCAGCAACCTGCCGCCGATCTTGAGAATATCGAACACGCTGTTCAACACCTCGGTGACATGATCGAGCTCATGATTGATGCGCATACGAATAGCCTGAAAACTGCGTGTGGCCGGGTGTTTTTTCTCTTTTGCAGCCGGTACACAATCCGTAATTATCGTCGCCAGTGTCGCCGTGTCAGAGATTAACTGCTGTTGGCGAAACTCCACAATTCGACGCGCAATACGACGCGAGTAACGCTCTTCACCGAGCTGCCACAACACATCGGCTATCTCCTTCTCGCTGGCAGCCATAATCCAATCGGCGGCGGTTTCACCCTGCTCGGTGTTCATACGCATGTCCAGCGGGCCGTTATTCTGGAAACTGAATCCACGCCTGGCATCATCCAGCTGCGGGGAAGACACTCCCAGATCCAGCAAAATACCGTCAACCAGGTTACGCAGACCCAAACTATCAATGTGCCGACTCATTTGCGCATAATCATCATGAATCACAGTAACTCGCTTATCTTCAGAAAATTGCTGTTTTGCCGTGTTGATGGCCTGCGGATCCTTGTCCATAACGATCAGCCTGCCCTGCTCATTGAGCAACTCCAGGATCGCGCGGGCATGTCCGCCACGTCCAAAGGTACCATCGACGTATACACCATCCGGTCGAATCTGCATCGCATCCAGCACCTCTGAAAACAGTACCGGCTGATGCGAGTAATCTTTATTGACCTGATCCTCGATCATAACGACAACTCAGCCAGGGCCGGTGGTATTTCATCATCATCGTCATCTTCCATGCAGTGCTGCTCCCACAACAGCTCATCCCATAACTCAAACTTGTTGCCCTGACCGATCAACACCACCTTTTTTTCCAGCCGCGCATAATTGCGCAATGGCGCTGTGAGCAGGATGCGACCACTGTCGTTCACTTCAATATCTGTGGCGTAGCCGATCAACTTGCGCTGGATGCGCTTGGCTACCTTGTTAAAGTTTGGCAGGGCATTGATTTTTTCCTCGACGATTTCCCACTCATTGAGCGGATAAATCAGCAGGCAGGGCTGGTCGGTATCAATGGTCACCACCAGTTGACTGTCACACAGTTCAGCCAGCGTTTCACGATAACGTGCAGGCAGAACCATCCTGCCCTTGGCATCGAGTGATAAATTTGAAGCCCCTCTGAATTTTCGCACCTGGTTTGCCTTGTTAATTATCCACTTTGTGACACTTTCCCCCACCAATGTACACAGTATGGCTTTTAATACCCACAAGTCAAGAAAAAATGGGTCTCAAAAAAGGGAAATAATTCAATAACAACAAGGACTTAGCGAATTCTTTTGATGACGAACGGTTAATGCTTTTTAAAAACAACAATTAACAAAACAAACTTAAAGTAAAATATTAAGAAATGCTTAAATTAGAAGAAGACCGCGATTGAAAAGAGGGTAATTTTGTGCAAATCAGCCCTTCGGCTCCGTTACAGATCAAGGCAAAAGGGCGCGGTGTATAAACATACATGAGCGCTTTTAACAAAGATATGTGACGGACCCGAAGGGCTGACGCGCAAAAATAAGAAGTCAGCCTGTAAGCCGGGTTCTGTCGAGGATAATCATTCATCTGGACACTCTGTCACCAGAGGTCTCAAGCAACCAACCCGAAAGCAGCGCGGGCCGCACCATGGCTTTCCTATTTGGTCTTGCTCCGAGTGGGGTTTACCCTGCCACTGCTGTTACCAGCAGCGCGGTGCGCTCTTACCGCACCATTTCACCCTTACCTCCCCGGAGGCTGCCTGAGAGAACATCCTGTTGCCATATCGGCGTTAAATAGTAGCTCAAAATACTCATGTACTCTGTGTACACTGCGTTTTTTCACTCCTATTTGCCTTGCCCTGACAACGTCTGTCCACTCAGGCAACCCCCGGGTGGCGGTATATTTTCTGCGGCACTTTCCGTGGACTCACGTCCCCCAGGCGTTACCTGGCACCCTGCCCTGTGGAGCCCGGACTTTCCTCCAGCATCAATCGATACCAGCGATTATCCGGCTGACTTGGAAGGCATGATAACGCATTCAGTCAGGGTACGCCATGCGTCCCCTTAGCGCATAGACCACTAGGAGCGCAGCAGTTTGGCAAACTGTTCGATCAATAAGGGCTTGCTGAACAGATAACCCTGCGCATAATCACAACCGATACTTTCCAGGTATTCAAACTGTTCCTCGGTTTCCACGCCTTCGGCCACCACTTTCAGGTTCAAGCCATGCGCCAAGGCCACGGCCGCATTAATGAGTTCCTTATCATCCGGGTCCAGCGTGATATCCCGAATAAAACTTTTATCGATTTTGAGGACATCAAAGGGGTAGTTGCGCAAGTAACCGAGCGATGAGTAACCGGTACCAAAGTCATCCATCGCGATACTGACACCCAGCTGCTTGAGCCCGGCCAGGGCTTCATCTATATAGCTATGGCCGCTCATTAGCACACCCTCGGTAATCTCCAGCTCAAGGGTCGAACTGTCAATGCCATATTGTTCAATGTGCCGATCAACCATGTTCACCAGTTCGGGATCACGAAACTGGACCGGTGACAGGTTCACCGCTATTTGAAAGCCCGCACGCTGCTTCTGCCAGCTGGCGGCCTGGGTCAGGGCCTCGGCCAGCACAAACTGGCCCAAGGATGAAATCAGGCCTGACTGTTCCGCTATCGGGATAAATTCTATTGGTGACACCTCGCCCAGTGCCGGGTTGTTCCAGCGTAGCAACGCCTCGGCTCCGATCACCTGGCGATCATTGACATTGATTTTGGGCTGGAACATGACACTGAATTCCCCGCGGCCCAGTGCGCCGTGTATCTGCTCTTCAATTTCAAGCCGGCGGGAAACTTCCTCGTTCATGGCCTGGGTAAAGAAGGAGTAGGTATTTCGCCCCAGATCCTTGGCGTGATACATGGCGGAATCCGCATTACGCAATAATTCTGAAGGGGTTTCGCCATCCTGAGGATAAAGTGCAATACCCAGGCTGCCGGATAAAATCAGCTCCCTGCCCTCGATATGGTAAGCATCACGCAACCGGTTTAACACGTTCTCGGCAATCGACAGGGTATCGGAGGCATCGGTCACTCCGCCCATCAGTATGATGAATTCATCCCCACCGAGCCGGCCTACTGTATCTCGGCTGCGCACGGTTTGACTTAAACGCTCAGCGGTTTCAACCAGCAGCTTATCGCCAATTTCATGCCCCAGCGTATCATTGACTTTCTTGAAATCATCCAGATCCATAAAAAGCACGGCCACCTGTTGCTCATTACGCCCGGCTTCGTTGAGCAGTTGGGTTAAACGATCCAGGGTCAGGAAACGATTGGGCAGACCGGTCAATGAATCGTAATGCGCCTGGCGCAGGATATGATTCTCATGCTCTTTCAACACGCTAATATCGGAATGCGTACCGACAAATCGTAACGGTTTACCGGCCTGATCGCGTTCGACAATTTTTCCGCGCGCCCTTATCCACATGTATTCGCCATCCTGGCGCAAAAAGCGAAACTCGACATCATATTTCTGGCTTTGTCCTGACAGGTATAGCTGCACAGCCTCCTCCGCCTGTTTGACATCCTGGGGGTGAATACGCTTGTGCCATTCTTCAAAACTACAGGGAAAGGCATCGGGTTCGTAACCGGCCATGGTGTAATAACGCTTGTCGAATATTGTGACATTGTCTTCCAGGTGCCAGTCCCACACTCCGTCATTGGCGACTTCCAGGGCCAGATCATAACGCTGCTGACTTTCTGCCAAAGCCTTTTCTGCCTTGATGCGCTCACTGATATCACGAATAGTACCCAGCACCCTGGGCTGGCCGTCGAATTCGATCATCTTACCGACAACCTCTGAAGTAAAGGTCGAGCCATCCTTGCGCTGCAACTCAACGCGGACCTCCAGCCCCTGTTCAGCTCCTTTAGTCCTTGCAAAGGATGTCTGGTCCTGCTCAGGTGCCTTGACATCAAAAACCGTCATCTGCAACAGCTCCTGCTCGCTGTAACCGACCATGTCACAAAAAGTCGAATTGACAAAGATGTAGTTGCCTTCCTCATCTGCCACCGTGATACCGTCGCTGGACTGTTCGGTCATGGCCTGGAATTTTCCTTCACTTTGCTCAGACAGTTGCTTGGCCCGCTCAAGTTCGGAAATATCCATCACAATACCGACGGAGCGCAGGGGTTTGCCATCCTTGTCGTACTCGGTTTCGCCTCTTTCCAAAACGGATTTGATTCGACCGTCTTTCATCAACAGGCGATGACGGATTTCATAGGGGGTTCCTTCAGAGACGGAATCGGCATAGGCCTTGTTGACCAGGTCGCGGTCTTGCGGATGAATGGCGTCGATAAAAGCCTCGTAAGAGGCAGCAAACTTGTCCTGATCGATTTCAAAGATTCGAAAGACTTCATCCGACCAGTTCAGTTGATTAGTTTCCAGTTCGAGCTGCCAGTTTCCCATGTGCGCAATTTTTTGCGCATTGGCCAGCGTTCTTTCACTCTCCAGCAGCTGGTTTTCGATTTTCTTGCGTTCGGTTATATCCGAAATAATCGATATAAAACCACTCACCACGCCGCTGTCATTACGCTGGTAGTCCCAGATAACCTCAACATCGATGAGACGCCCATTCTGGGTTAAATTTTTTGCCTGATAGGGTTCAGGTTCGGGCTGTTCCTTGGCCAGTTTTTTCAGGTAATCACGCAATTCCATCTTACGTTTATCGCCCGCGATAAAATCCCACACGTAATGCCCGGGCAACTCGCCTTCTTCCAGCCCCAGTAAGTGATGATGCGCACTGTTGCTGTAAGTGATTTTACCCTCGACATCACATTCCTGTACGCCATTGGGCAGTGCATGCATCACCTGTGACAACCACCGCTCTTTTTGTTGCAGGGACAATTCGGCCTTTTTTGTTTCAGTGATATCGATAAAATAACCGCGTAAGACAACGGGCTTATCCTGCTTTTTTACGACCGTGACGATATCGCGTATCCAGATTGTTTCGCCCTGACGGTTTTTCATGCGGTATTCAAACGCATGATCCTTGCCTTTGCTAGCAGCCCCCAGGCAAAGGTCTGTTGCTTCAGCCCTGTCCTGAGGATGTAGTCGTTGCGCCCAGTAATCAAAGTCAATCCATTGCCTACGATCAAACCCGGTCAGGGCTTCAATCTGGGGGCTCATGTAGGTAAAGCGTTGAGAATCGGCATCCATCTCCCAGGTCACTACGGACGTTGTTTCGACCAGATCACGCAACTGCCGCTCGCTATCGATCAGCGCATTTTGACTTTGTTGATAAGCCCGGTTCAGGACGCGCTGTCGGTAGTAAAACCAGGACAGGAACAACAGGGAAAACAGCGATAAAGCCGCAATCACTTGATAAACAAGCTGCAACTCAAATTCGTTGGTTTGAAATCCGATATAGTCCTTTTGAAAATCAATCCAGATATTTCTTTCTATACTTTCCGCTTCACGGTAAAGGGCTTGAAGGTTGTTAACCAGATTCTGCAGATCCTCATCAGAAATACCTAACAGGTTGGATTCGATGAGCTGTTGGTTTTGTCTAACCAGTGGAGCCACTCGTTGCAACAGGCTTTTGTTATCAACATACTCACTGTTAATAAAACCCAGCGAAGCCGCGGTTAAATCCAGTGCATCATAAACCCGATCTTCATCGTCGTTTTTCAAAGCCAGCAGGTACTCTTCCATGGCTTGTTGATTCAATACGATCACCTTGAAAGCGATTCGCATGGAATCGGTTTTCCGCATGGTTTGGTCTGAAGAAGCTAACTTTGTTGAAATGTGTAGAAGCTGATGGCCGAAATAGAAACCCAACCCGGTAAGAAAAATACCGACAACCAGGACAACAGCTATTTTTTTGAATGAGCCCATTGACTACGGCTCTTATTTAAACTCTATCTTATTAATCATCCACACCCATTTTGCCAGGGATTCCTGATAGAACTGTTTGTCCGGATCATAATCCGGATAAATCACCCGCAGCGGCCCTTTTTGTTCATAACCGATGTATTCACCGTTCTTACGGGTTGCCAGCAGAATTTTGGCCTGCCCCCATTCATCCGCCAAAAACTCTGCTTCATAGTCGTCGATCGCTATGGTTGTCACCGACTTGATGCCAGGCCTGGAAAACTTTTTAACCAGCTGATCGAGCCATACGCCGCTGTAACTGTCTGTTTTTTTATCATAGGGGTTATAAGCCTGAATGGTAACGAGCCCGGCGGACTCAATCTGTTTTATGGTTGGCCGCGTATCCACATCATGTGCAACCTTCCCTGACAAACGAATTTTCGCACTGCCATCGGGCGCAGCCGCATACACGGAGGTTGAATTCAGGAAAACCAGCAAAAACCCGGTAAATAAAACTTTTTTTATGTAATCCATATTATTTTTATGTTGTTAACGTTTAAAAAACTGCGCATCCATGGGCCTGTTAACAACCGGGCCTGTTTACAGGCCCTAACAAACATCCATTCACAACCGCACTTCGTTAAATGTGAGTTTAGTTCAGTCAATCCACTATTAAAAGCTTCCTTTAATCAGGTTTAACGGATATCTGCAATGCCAACTGATACAGCTCGTTTTTTTTCTCGCCGCTGATATCCGTCGCCAGTTTTACCGCTTTTTTTAACGACAGATCCTGCATCAGGCGCTCGAGTAACTGGCGCGTATCCAATGCGATTTCACCAGCCTGGCGGGTTGCAGGCAGATGCACCAAAACCACGAACTCGCCTTTGCTTAGCGCCTTGTCGCTGGCAATAACCTGCAAGCAAATTTGTGCATTACCGCGAATAAAGTTTTCATGCCGTTTGGTCAATTCTTTGGCCACAACCAGTTGTGCCGCGGGATAGGTTTGCCCTATCTGCTGCAGCAGGCGTTCAATTCGATGAGTGGACTCCAGTATCACATGGGTCCCGGCCTGTTTTTTCAGGCTTGCCAGGTATTGCAGACGCTCCGAGTTTTTAGACGATAAAAAACCATGAAAACAAAAATGATCCGTCGGTAACCCGGCCGCACTCAACGCCGTAATGACACTGCTGACACCGGGAATCGGCACTACCTTGAACCCGGCATCGATCACCGCACGAAGCAGCGGATAGCCCGGGTCCGATATCAATGGCGTACCGGCATCGGAAATCAATGCGATATCCCGCCCCTGCTGCAGATGATTCACAATCTGTTGAATACGCTGACGTTCATTGTGCTCATGCACTGACAGCATCTTTTTATTGATCGCCAGGTGATTCAATAACTGCTGACTATGGCGCGTATCTTCCGCCGCGATTAAATCAACATTGCGCAGTGTTTCAATCGCACGCAGGGTAATATCATCCAGATTGCCAATCGGCGTTGCGACAATAAAAAGTACTGCTGACATTTAAACCTTGATCCATGTAGAATTGTGGGCGTTTTTGATTCTACCAGACATCTCATGCTCCACGTCCGCTTTACGCATAAATTACTGTCCGCTTTACTGCTCCTTGTGATATTCGTGTTATCCGGTTGTCAGACCGGCACACTGGTCAAACCACCCGTCACCGGCCAGACCACCGCTGAGGATTTATTGATAGCGCGTCAATACGAGGAGCGCATGGAGTGGTCGTTTGCCGCAGACATGTACAGTTATCTGGCGGATAATTCAGCGCAGCCCGAGCGTTCTGCCTATTATCAGAAAGCCGCCCTGATGTTATACAAGGCCAAACGCTATGATGAAATTGAGGAATTTTATGCCTCACTCAGCGAACAGGACCTGCAGGGAGAAGACCTGGTTCACCGTGATATCGTCCTCGCCGGCCTGTACTTTCAAAACGGCAAGATTTACCAGAGCCTGGGCAATTTACCGGAAATAGACTCCATCCAGGACCCCATTTACAAGGCCGTCGCCCTGGATATTCGCTCAAGTGGTGTGCTGGCCATCGGCAAACCCCTGGAAAGCGTACAACTGAGGTTGCAGATCGGGCAATACCTGGAAAGCGAACAGGATATCCGGCAGAACCAGGACAAGATCTGGGATGCATTAAATCGCATCAGTGAAGCGAATATCATCCGCACCCTGTCCGAGCAACACACCCAGGCATTACGCGGCTGGCTCGAACTGAACCTGATTGCACGACGGTCAAACATGTTACCGGCAAAAATTGAACCGTGGATCAAGCAATGGTATGAGCTATACCCCGATCATGAAGCAGCGCTCTATTTTGCCGAAAACCTGTTGAACGAAAGTCGACTGATTTATATCAATCCTACCCGTATTGCCTTGCTGCTGCCTTTTTCGGACAAGTATAAAAATGTGGCCGAAGCCATCCAGAATGGCTTCCTGTATGCCTATTACCAGGATCCTGAGCAAAAGCCGGTACTGGAAATCGTTAATATCAGTGATGACCGCGAAGACTTCTACCTGCAATACAACCAGGCCATCCAAAACGGTGCTGATTTTATTGTCGGCCCACTGGATAAAAAGCTGGTCAACGAGTTAGCCCTGAATGAAGAGTTGAGAATACCCACCCTGACGCTGAATTATGCGGACGACGATTCTATCGGTATCAACAACTTATACCAGTTTGGACTACGCCCGGAAGACGAAGCCGAGCAGATCGCCGACTATGCATTGGTCAATGCCCATTACCATGCCGTGACTCTGACCCCCGACAGCAATCTGGGAGATCGTTTACGCAACGCCTTCACAACACGATTTGAAGCCCTCGGCGGCCTGGTGGTGGACAGTGCGCGCTACCCGGCCAGTAAAAATGATTACTCGGCATCCATTAAGCGCCTGATGAATCTTAATGACAGCGAACGACGCCATTCCATACTGCAACAGGTTACAAGGCAGAAGTCCGAGTTCATTCCGCGTCGCCGGCAGGATGTTGATATGGTCTTCATTGCCGGCAACCCACGCCAGGCGCGTCTGATAAAACCCCAGCTCAAATTCCATCACGCCAAGGACCTGCCGGTTTATGCCACGTCCAGCATCTCCTCCAGCGTCAGCAATGCGGATGCCGACCGCGATCTCAACGGGATTCAATTCGTTGATACACCGTGGGCGCTGGACAATAGCAACAACAGTGATTACCAGAACATCATGCAACTATGGCCCAAACAGAATCAGCGCTATGCGCGGTTTTTTGCACTCGGACTGGATGCCTATCGCCTGATTCCCTCGTTAAGACGCCTGATGGTCAACCCACAGGAAAACGTAAAGCTCAACACCGGCACCATTTCAGTGGACAGCAACGGCCGCGTACATCGTGAACTGCTGCTTGCCACCTACGAAAAAGGGCTGGCCAGGGTATTAAAACAAAGTGTCGAATCTGTCGACGCTAACGAGGAGTAAACATTTGCTGCAAAAAGGACTCTATTTCGAAAATACCGCTTTACGCTGGCTCAAGAGCCAGGGCCTGAAAGTGGTGGCAAGGAACTACCGCAGCCACAACGGTGAAATCGACCTGATCATGCTGGATGGTAAAACCCTGTGTTTTATCGAGGTGAAATATCGCAAGAACAATGATTTTGGCGGCACCGCCTA
>JANTFY010000061.1 GCA_024763185.1 Gammaproteobacteria bacterium
TTTGACAAACTTGCCTTAAATTAAAAAATAATGAATGTCTGCAATAGCGATAATTATCCGATTAAATCTAGTCTTATATTTCAATTTGTCAGATCGAGTATGAATCAGTGCAGTTTAGGGTTTGTATGCACGCTTTGAAAAGATGCGCCGGCAGGAAATTTTTGTTGTACAAAGCTACCTTTCAATGCGTGTTAAAAGGACTGTCCTGGAGAAGCAACTGAAAAAGATGTATAAGGTTGCCTGTTAAAATCTTCAACGTAAAGGAAGCCATGGATACCAAGCTTATATTCATTGTCATTATTGTTCTGGCAATCATTTTTTCGGTTTTTCAAGCCAGAAAAAACAATCAAAAGAAAAGCGCCATGATGCAGCCGCTTTTGACTATTGAGGGTTTTCAACCCAGTCAGCAATGGATGGGAAAGGATGGTCAATCCGGTATCGCTATTGATGAGAATAAACGGACGATAGGTTTGATTCGATACAGTGATGGAGACGTCGTGACCGGGACTTTTTCGTACAGGGATATTCTGTCGTCAGAGATTCTGGAAAATGATGAGACCCTGATTAAAACATCCAGGAAAAGCAGGGCAGGTAGAACGAAAATTAGCGAATTGGGTTTGGGTGCTTCTGATTCGGAAGTAAACAGGGGGTCATGGGACATGCTCTCTCATGAAATCATCAGGAGTGTGAATTTACGAATCACCGTTGATAGCTCAACGCAGCCTTTGCATGAAATCAGCTTCATGAACATGGAAGCAAAAAAACAGGCGGTGACCTACACTCGGGCGCTGAAAAATGCAAAACATTGGCAGGCTCTACTCGAAGCACTGATAAGACAAGCGGATGAGGATGATGCTAGAGGTTCTTAACCCGTTACAATCTTTTTGCCCATCATGCGCGCGACGGTCACCTAAAATCGACAGACTCCAGATCGTGATGACAGCACGGGTTTGAGCGGTGAATTGAAAACCTGTTTAACCCGGGGGCTTTTAAAAGCCGTGTCGCCGATGAGGGCAATATGCGCGCATTTTTATCAAGGCCAGGGATTTAAGTTATCCCACCGACAAGCCGAATATTCGCAAGCAATCCTGTCCCTGTCTTTACATCAACGGCCTGCAAAATGGGAAGATGCCAAATACGGGTTAAAAGCTCACAATGACCGTTCACTAATTAAACCAGGGAGTACTAAGGTGCTGCCGAGAAGACAATCAAATACCGACCGGTTAATGTTAGTTCGTTATCAATGCTAATAACCCCATCAGACTCGACGGTTTCGCTAATGACCAATGGCTGATTTTCAAAATCGTCACCCCAGCCATAGGCAGCGCCCCCAATCTTGCCGGATCCTTCGGCAGCCGTTTCGAATCCGATGCGCGTGATGATATCGTTATCAACGACCTCGGTATATCCGACAAAATCGATCACACCTCTGAAGTAAGTATCGATGTTATCGCCTTCGTCATCCAGCCAGCAGTGATTGTATTCCAGGCGGAAGCTGTCCGCTGGCCCCGGAACGCCATTGGCTAAGTCATCATACCAGGTGATGAAAAATCCACCCGGATTAACCGGCGGGCCATCAGGCCAACTGGCGGCGAAGGCATCACACTGTTCATAATAATTGGTGCCAGGGTTGGTCAGGTAGTCTTCATCGATATAGGGAAACACCTGCATTGAATAGCCCGCTTGTTCAAGCATCAACTCAATGGCATTCCAACCGAGAGAAGCGATTATTTCGACATCGGAGCTTCCCGGATTCTCCATCAGGTCTTCAAACTCATTCCAGGGATAGCAGTCCGTTTCATTGACCTGTATCTCTGTCCCTGGCAATTCATCACAATCAGTGACATCAACAAAAATACTGTCTGTACCCTGAGGCGAAATGGTCAGGCCGCCAGAGGCAGGGTTATCGGAGCCGGGAGGGTTGTATACCCATGGTGTATCCACGTTGATATCGACCCCGGAAACCGGGAGATTCGTGGATTGATCAATGATTGAAATCGAGCTGCCTACGCTGACGCTTTGTATGTCACAGATCTGAGTCACCGTGTCACAATTGACCGAACCCCGAACATTCGGCGTAGCACTCAGCGAAACCCCGTCAGTTTGCACGAGGTTGATGGCGGATGCACCACCACCTTGCAGTGTTCCACCTATCTGAAAATTATATTCTTCGAGAATAGTGAGCGTATCTTCATCATCATTCTTGCTACTACCCCCGCCGTCGCAAGATGTGAGCAAGAAAAATAAAGGTAAAAAAAATATAAAACCAGTGACAGAAAGGAGTATTTTCTTGATCATAATGCCATCTCTCTCCTTAACTTTTCTTTTTTTAAATCTATAACGTCCCTGTCTTCGGGGTAATGATTTGGATCAACAACATTGGAGATAGTTTTCTCAAGTTTATGGCTGTTGAGGCTTAACATGGGATGACCAGATCGAATAAAAAAAGCGTAATTTTTTAGTCCGCATAACAGTCGAAAAAAATACGAAAAGTGGTAAAGTGGGCTGATCATTGTAATCAGCCAGGAAGCTAACAAGCCGCCATGCGAAAATATACCTTTCAGCCATTCAGGGCAGCCTTTTTATTGCTTATATTATTGCCGCTGTCCTTTCCGGCCCAGGCCGTAAAACAGGCCCTGGTTTTTGGCGTGCATCCTTACCTGCACTCCACCACCTTGGTCGAGCGTTTTACGCCTCTGGTGAAATACCTGAGTGAAAAACTGGGCAGGGATATACAGATGCGTGTGGGTACCAGCTATCAGGATCATATCGATGCGTTTACCCGCGGGGAGATTGATTTTGCCTATTTTGGACCGGCACCGTTTATCAAGTTGACTGAAAACAACAAGAGTTTTCGTCCACTGGGCAGGTTGAGTTTTTCCGGTCAGGATACTTTTCGTGGAGCGATTATCGTGCACAAGGACAGCGATATAAAATCCCTGGCCGACCTGGCTGGAAAAAGCTTTGCCTTCGGAGACCCGAATTCCACCCTGAGCAGTCTGGTGCCGCGCCGCATGCTGCAGGATGCCGGCGTTGAGCTGGAGGATCTGGCGGGTTACTCCTATTTAAATAATCACCATAACGTCGCGCTCGCTGTTCTTGTCGGTAAATACGACGCGGGCGGGGTTAAAAGTGAAGTGTTTAAAAAATATCAGGCTCGCGGTTTACAGGTATTGCAATGGACACCCGAGATCCCAACGCATTTGTTTGTCGCCGGACCTGGCCTGGATGCTGCCCAGGCCGAACAGATCAGTGTCTTGCTGCAATCATTGAAAGACGACCCGCGCGCAAAAAACATCATGCAATCCATTAAAAAAGGGACCACAGCTATTATTCCAGCTTCAATCAGTGAATATGAGGAACTGCGTAAATTGATTTCGAGGCAGGAAGGGTAAAATGAAAAAAAATTTGTATGGCTTGTTGACGTTTTCGATAGCGCTGTTATTTGGCGCGCTGCTGGTAGCGGGAAACCTGTTTGTTTACCAGTTACAGAAAAAAGAAATATTTGCCGAGTTTGAAAATGCCCAGGCGACCGAATTGAAGCTGTTGGAGCAGTTTGCGCGTGAGGGTCTGATTACGCAAAATTACGCGCTGATCGAATGGTTCTTTCAGCAGTGGGGTCAGGAATACAATAAAGTGGTGTCGCTCAGCCTGCATAGCCAGCAGGGATATTCCCTGATCAACTATCAGCGGGCTGTTGCTGCCGAGTCCGACATGCTGGTCAGTAGCAAAAGAATAAAATTACACGATGGAATTTACCATCTCAAAATGAGTAGCGATACCGTTGGATTGGAGCGCAAGCTGGATAGCCTGTTGGTGCAGCTTTTTATGGTGACGGTAGGCACTACCATGTTATTGGTCATCTTGCTCTGGTTTGTTTTTCAGACGGTTGTGATGCGTCATTTACAACATGAAGGCAAAAGGCGTCTTCAGGTTGAGCGTAAACTGGCGTCTATGGAAGCAGGCGAAGATTAATGGATGTAAAGGCTGGCTTTAACACAATGTAAAATGTGATAGTCGTACCGGCCTTGCAGTGATTCAAAGATAGTTTTTAAGCTGAAAGACTCTTCGTCTATGCCCATCTCCATGGCATAAATAATTTCATCCAGTTGCGGCTTTTCAAGATCGATCACCTCGTCGAGTTCAACTGTACCTGCTTCAATGGCTGCTGCCAGATGGTTGTAGACGGTGTTGGTCGTCAGTTCCCTGTCGTGTGCAATCTGTTCAACCGTCAAACCTTGCTTGAATGACTGTAGGGTCTGGTTGACGGTATTGCTGAGCAGGTTATCGAGGGTTGGGTCGAGAGGAAACTGTTGAACAATACGGATCAGGTCGGCGCCATACAGTTGCAATTTTTTACTGCCGATACCGCTAATGTGCTCCAGTTGTGCCAGTGAGTCGGGACGTACCCTGCACAGCTCATGCAGGGTTTTATCGTGCAGTATGACATAGGGGGGTACGCCCTGTTGTTCCGCCAGTTGCCTGCGATGTTCGCGCAGGGCTTCAAACAACGGCTGGTCGGCCAGTCGCATGTTTTTATGGGCGCTTTTTTCCTTCGCGCTGCCGCTTTCCTTCTTGGTGGACAGGTGTTTTCGCAGTTGCAGTTTTTGTTCTCCGCGTAGCAGGGGTTTGCAGCTGGCATCCAGTTTGAGGGCACCGTAACTGTCGACGTCACTGATGACATAACCGGCCGCAATCAACTGGCGAAAGATGCTGTGCCATTCGGTATGGGACAGGAAGTCACCGATACCGAACGTGCTGACCTTGTCGTGTTTATTGTGCCGGATTCGTTCATGGTCTTTTCCCAGGAGGACATCGATGACATAGTTAACCCCGAAGCGCTGCCCGGTGCGGTAGACACAGGACAGGGCCATACGTGAGGCCTCGGTTGCATCCCAGGTTTCAGGCGGATTTTTGCAATTGTCACAATGGCCACAGGGCTGTTCGAGTGTTTCAGCAAAATAATTCAGAATAGTCTGGCGTCGGCAGTGGGTTTGTTCGCACAAGCCCAGCATGGCTTCGAGTTTATGGTGCACATTGCGCTTGTGACTTTCATCGGCATCGCTGTCCTGGCTCATCTGGCGCAAGGTAATGATGTCCTGTAGGCCATAGGCCAGCCAGGCGTTGGCGGGTAAACCATCACGACCGGCACGCCCGGTTTCCTGGTAGTAGGATTCAATATTTTTGGGCAAATTCATATGCGCGACAAAGCGTACATCCGGTTTATCGATACCCATACCGAAAGCGATGGTGGCGACAATAATGACGCCTTCCTGTTGCAGGAACTGGCGCTGATGCGAAGCGCGCACTTCCTTGTCCAGCCCGGCATGGTAGGGCAAGGCCAGGCGCCCCTTTTCGGACAACCAGGCCGCCGTGTTTTCCACCTGCTTGCGCGACAGGCAATAAACGATACCGGCATCATTGGCGTGGTTTCTGGATATAAAGTTCCAGAGTCGTTGGCGGTTATTATTGCCTTCGGAAATCTGGTAAAAGATGTTGGGTCGGTCAAAACTGTGGATAAATTTTCGCGCTTGTTGCAGGTTTAACTGCTGTTCAATTTCAGCACGCGTGCGTTTGTCGGCAGTGGCAGTCAAGGCTATACGCGGTATGTCCGGAAACAGGTCATGCAGACGGTACAGGTTTTGGTAATCACGCCGGAAATCATGCCCCCATTGCGACACGCAATGGGCTTCGTCAATCGCGAACAGGGCGATCGTGCATTGTTGCAACAGTTGCAGAAAGTCATCGGTCATAGCGCGTTCCGGTGCGACGTACAATAAATCGAGTTCGTTGTTGAGAAGCTGCTGGCGCACGCGGTGCTGCTCTTCGGCGGACTGGGTGGAATTTAAAAAAGCCGCGTTAACGCCGTTTTGTGCCAGGGCGTCGACCTGGTCCTGCATCAGTGCAATCAGCGGTGAGATAACGATGCCCACACCGGGTCGTGCGATGGCCGGTATCTGGTAGCAAATGGATTTTCCACCGCCGGTTGGCATCAGCACCAGGGCATCTTGCCCGTTGATCAGCGTGTCCACAATGTCCTGTTGCTGGAAACGAAAGGCGTCGTAACCAAAACGATTGTGTAGAATATCCAGGGCTTGAGACATGGTGATATAGTTGGCCTTTTTTGAGAATGCGGAAAATGAACTGTCCTTGTCAATCCGGTGAGACGTACGAAAACTGCTGTGGACGTTTTATATCACATCAGACAAGGGCTGAAAATGCCCGGCAGTTGATGCGTTCAAGATTCACGGCCCATGTGCTGAAAGATACGGCTTATCTGAGTGAAACCTGGCACCCTGATTATCGTCCGCCAAGCCTGCAGCTTGAAGACAGGGTTCAATGGATCAGGCTGGATATTATTAATTTTTGCGAACAGGGAGAAACTGCCGAGGTGGAGTTTGAGGCGCTGTTCATCGAGGGCGACCGGGTCGATGCCTTGCACGAAAAAAGTCGCTTTGTTTTAGAGCAGGGGCATTGGTTTTACACCAATGGAGAGATGCTGGAAGCCACCCGCAAGCCGTGGAAGCCGGGGCGTAACAGTCGCTGTCCCTGCGGCAGTGGTTTGAAGTTCAAACGCTGTTGCGCAAAGTAGTTTTATTCGATCCGGCTATTATTCGAAGTAAGGAAATATCTTGTTTTCTTCAAACTCGATGCGGTCACACACCATCTTGAACATGTCTTTGGATTCATCGACATATTCGGCATGATCCTTTTCACTGTGCGGTTTACGACACCAGTCACGTTTGTATTCTCCGAAGATCCGTTTTAGTTCCTGGGTGTTGCCGAGAAAGTGATCAGCCACCTGGTCGGCTTCCTGGGTATGCTTTTTAAGCAGGTCGCGATAAATCGAACGATCTTCATGAACCAGGTGGGCATTGACGCGCTCAACAAAGCGATCGATCAATTCGCAAACGATGGAATTTCGTCTCAGGCTGTACTGGTCTACAGAGACGTTAAGAATATTGCAGAGGTCTTTTATTTCTGCATTTTCAGAGCGAAATTCTTCTAGTGGTATCATTGGGTGTCCTTAAAGCGAGTGATTATCGCCCGTAATTTATCACGCACGCCGATGATCAACAATAGATCATCAGATCATCGTCATGTGTTCAGGCTGTGAAGGATTGCAGATAGTTGCTCAAGTGCCTGTTCGTTTTCAGGCGTCCACGGAAAGCCGCAGTTGATGCGAATATAATTTTTGAATTTGCGCGTGGCTGAAAACAACATGCCGGGCGTGATGCCAATGTTTTGTGCCAGCGCGCGATTATAAACCTCGAAACAGTCTATGCTGCGTGGCAACTCAATCCACAATACAAAACCGCCCTTGGGGTCCGATATACGGGTGCCTTGTGGAAACAGGCGCGCGATCATAAAACGGGCCTTTTCCACCTGACCGTGAAAGGCCTTGCGTAAACGTGACAGGTGGCGGTCGTATTGACCGCTGCGTAGAAATTCGGCGATTGCCAGTTGCTGCAGCGATGGCGAGGCGGAAGAGGTGGCCTGCTTCCATTCCAGCAATTTATTGTGATAGCGGCCCCCGCTGACCCAGCCCATGCGAAAACCGGGAGCCAGCGTCTTGGAAAAGGAAGAGCAGGATAAAACCAGCCCTTCACGGTCATAACATTTGGTGATGCCGGGCCGTTGCTTGCCAAAATACAGGTCGCCGTAAACATCGTCTTCAATAATAGGAATATTGTGTTCTGTGAGCATTTCAACCAGTTGTTTTTTGCTGTCATCAGGCATCAGCGAACCGGTCGGGTTGTTGAAGTTGGGCACGATCAACATGGCCGTGATGTCCATGGTATCCAGGGCAAATTCGAGCGAATCCAGGTTCACACCTGTCTCCGGATCGCTGTCGATTTCCAGCGCCAGCATGCCAAGTTTTTCGATCAGTCGTAATACTGAGAAGTAAGTAGGGGATTCAACGGCAATGATATCGCCACGCTTGGCAACGGTTTGCAAGCTGAGTGAAAGGGCCTCGGTTGCGCCGTTGGTGATAATGATTTCATCCGCCGACAGATTAACGCCGAGTTGGGCATAGCGCAAAGCGATCTGCTGGCGTAATTTTTCATGACCCGGTGGAAAGCAGTAGTCCATGCAGGTGGCTGGGTGGCGGCTGATGATGCCACGGGTCTCACGCATCAGTGCTTTTTCCGGCATCAGGTCCATGGCCGGTTTGGCAGCCGCGAAGGGGGCGATTCGGGGGTTGCTGGATAGACTGAAGATTTCCTCGAATAGCCTGCCGAAACGCACTTTCAGCGGTTGGCAGCAGGCTGAAATTATGGGTTTAGGTGTGGCAATGGACTGGTTCAGGTTCGCCTTGATATAGAAACCGGATTGCGGTTTGGCGTTCAGAATCCCCTGGTCTTCCAATGACAGGTAGGCCTGGTTGATGGTTGAGATACTGACTTTAAGGGTTTTGCTCAACTTGCGTAACGAGGGTACGCGATCCCCCGGTTTAAGGGTGCCTTTATCAATCAGGTCCATGATATAACGGGAAACCTGGTCGTATTTGAATCGTTCTGTCTCGCTCTGCTGGGAAAGTGCCATGACAATTCCTAAACTGTACCGATAATATTTTAAATAAATTGTAACTGTTTTAGTGACAGATTGCCTACTAATATTTCAACATCGGTATTAACCCTTAAGCACCCGCTGTTATCAGGAGGCAAGCCATGACAACTTTGATTCTTCAACATAAAGCTGCCCTGCAGCAACCAAATAACCTGCTGCATAAATTTAAATCTGTGGGAGCAACCCTGCGTTTATGGATGGATCGGCAACATCAGCGCAAACAACTGGCAAAACTGGATGCGCATCTGCTGCGGGATATTGGTCTAGACAGCAATCAGGTTGAGCAGGAGCTGGCAAAACCCTTCTGGAAATGATTTTCAGTAAATACCGCATTTAAAGCCATTGTGACTTCCTATCGGTATCCCATCCCCTCTGATACCGAATGTTTAACCTCTATCTCACATAGAGGTTTTTTTTTGGAAATATCAAATGATTCTCAGTGTCGAAGGGGCGTTATCTTCTATCATCTTCAAAAAAAACATTCGAGGGGTGTTTGCTCAGGGCGCCACGATCAAACACTGTGGATGTAACAACGCAGGGGCATAAATGCCGTAATGTTTTTGTGCTTTCACGCACGGCGCGGCTTGCACGGGACAATGATAGTTTGAATCGATCTCCTTCATGCGCAGTTTCACCTTTTCTTCGATCATTGGATTGGCATAACCGTTACAGTTAAAGCCTTCATCCCAAGCGGCATCGATATACGGTCGAAGGTCGAATCGTCGATTGGCTTGCCAGGCACGTACCACTCTGCGCTGCTTTATCGATTCGATGAACTGTATATCACAACTCACGTAAGGACGATCGAATAAACGTTCTATCGGTCCATTCAGTGGATCGCTTTGCTCCAGCAACACTCGATTCCAAAAACGCCAGCCGTTGAAGTTGGCGACAAGATCGGCATACGAAAATATGCCCGTCGTGGTTGTACCGAACAACCCCTCCTCCATGCCTTTGCCCCATTCCATCGCTGCCTGTAAACCCGCATCCTCATCCTGGCTGATTTCGAAATAACGCCAGCCCTCGGCAAAGAAATGCCCGAGTTTGTCCAGCCCGATGACATGACCCTCAATATTTACCACCTCGCTCAGCTCCTTGAGATTGAGTGAGAAGCCTTCCAGGAAGTCGATATCGCGATAAATCGAATCCTTGAGTCTTAGCGCATAAGTTTTGCCGGCCAGTAATTCACGAAACTGAAGATCGATATCGTAGCCCTTAAGCCCCCAAGCAAGCAGGTAAGACTGAAAAATGGATTGTTTCAACGAGGTGTAGAGGTCATCAACATCGCAATCCGGCTTTCGCGTTAAGAGCTCAATGCCATCAATGTCTTCAACCAGTAAGCGATCAGCATTAGCCGTTTCAATCGCCTTCGCTATGCGCTCATTGATGATCGAATTGATGTCATTGCTCACATCCGGGAGCCGGACATGTCTTGAAGTAACGCTATCGATCTCAGCGGTCAGCGCATTGGACTGGACGATGGATAGAAGAAAACAGAGTAAAGCGCTGCTAAAAAATGTAAGTAAAGGAAATCTTTGCAAATTGACAATACAAATATGGCGCGCTCGGCGGGAGTCGAACCCACGACCTTTGGCTTCGGAGGCCAACACTCTATCCAACTGAGCTACGAGCGCTTTGAAAGGTGATGCATTCTAAAGTATCGGTGGGGATACGTCCATGTAGCAATGTCTCCGGCCCGGCATCCCTGCCGG
>JANTFY010000062.1 GCA_024763185.1 Gammaproteobacteria bacterium
TTTTTGGAACGACGAGCAGCTTTTACATACTGGTACACGGCGAGTTCACCTTCCCCGGGTTCTGCCAGCATGTCGACGATGCCCATCTCAAACATTTCTTCGGCGCTGTATATCTTGCCACTTAAGATCATCTGTTCGGCTTTAACCGGACCAATTTTTCTGGACAGTAATGTGTAGGCACCCATGCCCGGGAATAAATTGAACAGGACTTCCGGTAAGCCCATTTTGCTGCCTTTCTCAGCAATGATGATATTGCTGGACAGGGCCGCTTCAAAACCGCCACCGAGGGCATCGCCCTGTATCAGCGAGATGGTTGTCAGATCAAGATCATAGTGATTCATGTTCTGGTACAGAATATCGATGCAGTGAATGGCATAGTTTAATAAACCTTCACGGTCGCGCTGTTCAATATAGCTGGTAAAAAGATCCAGGTCGCCACCCAGGTTGAAAATTCCGTCTACATCCGAGCCCACCACCAGGTAATCATAAAATTCACCGTGGGTGCGCTCCATGTCGGTTTTAACATCATGGATATAATTGTCCAAATCGCTCAGCAGGGTCGGCGTAAAGCAGGGACGTGGATCGCCTTTCATTAAAAACCAGCCTATTTTGTATTTGCTATCGTAGTGGGTTTTCAGCTGTTGGTATTTTTCGGGGGCCTGTAACGGAAAATTGACGTTATTTAACGTGGCGATATTATTCATGAGTAAGCTCCTGACGATTTAGATATAGATATTAAAAGGACTGTGTAGCAGCCTGATAATAGTTGCTTTTTTTATTGTTTTTATAATATCGAAGCTGTCTACCGGTAAATATCACATCAATCAGCTTTAGTGTTTGCTAATTGCGTAATATTCATTACTAATTTAACCCATTCATAAGTAAATTCAATTACCTTATGTGCTCCAGGTTAAATACTTCTTATTTTACGGATTGGGCTTGTTCAGGATAATCGGGCTGGGAAAGTAATGCAGTGGTTTCATCCGCAGGCAATGGTCGGCCGAGCAAAAAGCCCTGCACAATGCGGCAACCGATGTCTTTCACATACTGCAATTGCTTGTTGGATTCCACGCCTTCCACAACAACATCGAGCTTTAGCTCACGGGCCATGGCCACTATGGCTTTGATGATGCAGGAGGTGTCGGCATTATTGGTAATACAGCTTAAAAAGGAGCGGTCAATTTTTAAGGTCTGGATAGGCAGGGTCTGCAAGTAGGATAAAGAGGAATAACCCACGCCAAAATCGTCAATGCAGATACCGATGCCGCATTTCACCAGGTTTTTCAAACGCGGCATGATCTGTTCCATCTCCTGCATCAGCGAGGTCTCGGTAATTTCAACCATCAGCAGGCTGCGGGGCAGATTATATTGTCGGGCCAGGTCGCACAACACGACATCAAAATTACTTTCGGCCAGTTGGTAGGCAGAGACATTGATGGACAGTTTTAACGGGGTATAGCCGTCATCAATCCAGTTTCTGAGCTGTTGGCAACCGGCTTCCAGCATGAATAAGCCGATTTCATTGATCAGGCCGATTTCTTCCGCGACAGGTATAAAATCATCCGGTGTGATAAGCCCTTTGCTGGGATGGTTCCAACGAATGAGGGCTTCAAAACCGACAACCTGGTTGGTTTTAATATCGAACTGAGGCTGGTAATAGGCTTCAAACTGGTTGTTGTCCAAAGCCTTGCGCATATCCTGTTCAATACTGTGGCGCTGATCGTAAATGCTTTGCATGTGGTCTGAAAAGTACTCGTAGCCATTTTTACCACGACCTTTGATGTGGTACATGGCCATGTCCGCATTCTTGATCAGTGTTTCGGTGCAATTGGCATCATCCGGGAAAACGGAAATGCCGATGCTGAAACTGATGGTGATTTCATGTTTATCCAGCAGAATGGGTTTGCTGAAAACATTGAGGATTTTTTGCGCGACCAGTCCGGCTTCTTCGCGGTGTTGTAATTCAGGAATCAGTATATTGAATTCATCACCGCCAATTCGTGACACGGTATCCGTATCACGCAGTGTATCCTGCAAACGGTGAGCGACATGTTGCAGCAATTTATCGCCAATAATGTGCCCGAGTGAATCGTTGATAAACTTGAAACCATCCATATCCAGAAATAAAACAGCCAGCATGCTTTTATTTCGGCTGGCCTGTGAAATGGACAGGTTCAGTCGGTCAAGGAACAACTCCCGGTTTGGCAGGCGGGTCAGCAGATCATGGTAAGCCTGGAAATGAATCATTTCCTGGGCTTTCTTACGGTCACTGATATCCCTCGCTACCCCGTAGGTGCCCAGGTAAGGCGTACCGTCTTCCTTCAGGTTGTAGACGCCCAATGAACAGAGTTCGATGACTATGGTGTTGGATTCAAATGTTTTGGATGCTTTTTCCGGATCACTGCAGCGCAGTCTGAATTCAACATTCTGGCTGGCGCGTTCACCCGTACGACGTTCGTTAAAAACATGCTCGGCAACTATGATGTCGTCTTCATGAACCAGCGTGGAAAAGTGTTCTCCGATCAGCTCTTCTGGTTTGTAGCCGAGCAGGTCAGTGACGCGATCGTTGATAAAGGTAAAGAACCCCCTGTGATCGACCATGTAGATGATGTCGGGCGAATTACTGACGATAAAACGATAACGCTTTTCTGAATCCTCAAGTTGTTTCTGGGTGTTCTTGAGGTGTTTTTTCAGGTTTCTTTTAAGGGCAATGTTGTACACCGTGCTGATCAGTTGCGACGGATTGTAGGGCTTGTTCAGAAAGTCCAGCGCGCCGTCACGAAATACCTTGGCCGCATTGTCAAAGGTCGCATCGCCACTGACCACGATGACGTCAACATCCATTTCCTGTTCATGGATATTTTCCAGTACCTGGTAACCATCGATATCAGGCATGGCCAGGTCGAGTAAAACGATATCGATCTCACCGCGCATTTGCACCAGTACCGCCAAACCTGCCTCGCCGCCATCGGCAATGATACATTTGTAACCGTTAGCTTCGATAATGGATTTGGTGCTGTAGAGAAGATTGGAGTTGTCATCAATGATCAACACCGTAAAACTGGATTTATCAAATTCCTTCTGTTGGCTGGGTGCCGAAGAGAGTAGTGAAGCCAGGCCATCCGTTGCACGATACTGAATATGAGGTTTGGTACCGGACATAGAATAAAATCCTCTAAATGAAATACAAGTGCCGGATCATGACACTCTTCTCGGTAAAAGTATGATGAACTCAGCGCCACCGGAAGCGGAAGTGCTGTAACTGATCAGACCATCCAGTTCCGCCACCAGTTTGTTGACGATGGTCAGGCCCAGCCCAGAATGGCTGCCACCCTTGGAGGACTGTACCGGTGAAAACAAACGGCTAAGGATGTTGTCAGGAATGCCAGGGCCGTTGTCAGCAATCGAAATCTCAATATATTGCTGGTTGTTGGCAATCACCAGTGCCTTGGTCTTGATGGTGATTATTCCATTCTCAGGCAGTGCTTCAGCCGCATTTTTTACCAGATTGGTGATAATCTGTTTAATCTTGTTCTGATCGGTGCTGATTTCAGGCAGGGCCGAATCCAGCTCAATCTGGCTTTTAATATGGTTCAATTTATAAAAGGTGGGTTTGAACAGCGCGATCAGTTTATGGATCAAATCGTTAACATCCACCATGGGATGATCGGCAAATTCGTCCTGAACCTGCTCATCCTTAAGTTGCAGTAATATTTTACCCACCCGGTCCACCTCGGATTTGATGGTATCCAGGTGTTTCTTGTTATTCGAGTCTTTCTCCATATCCATCGACAGCAACTCAAGATAATTATTGATAATGGTCAGTGGATTGTTGACTTCATGGATAATCTTTCGGGTATGGATATCCATTTCCATCTGTTTTTGCTCAAGTTGTTGTTTGTATTCATGCGAGATCTGTTGTTGACGGGCAAATGAATCTGCCACGATGGTGGCAAAGTGCAACAACAATTCGTCATCGGCTTTGAAACGACGAGCCTGTTCACTGTCGCAGCCTATGGTCAGCACACCGACCAGTTTCAGATTGTTGATCAGCGGCAGGCAGATGATTTCGGCGGACATTAAAGCGGCTTTGATCTGGCGGTCGATAATCGGCAGTTCGGCAAAGATCTGTTGCTCGTGGCTAATAACAATTTCGTGTGATAGCGCCGCCTCGCTGACCAGGCTGCGACCGGACTTGAGTTTGATCGAGTAAGAACCGCTGGCCGGAAGGTTTTTACTGTGGCTGGCAATGCCGGTTAATACGGTTTGTTCATGGTCCGGAAAAAAGAACATCTCCGAGCTTAAGCCGAATAACAGCTGCAGGTTTTTACTGAACAACTGGATCATGTCGGACACGTCGTCAAGATCGGACACATGCTGCTGAACACCTTCCAGCAATGCAATCTGTCGAACTTTCCGGGCCAGTTCGATGCGAATGGCTTCATCATCGATGTTGGCACGCGGAATGGTGTGGTCTTCATCCACTTCGATGCCGAAACCTTTGGCATCGGCTACTGCCTCGCTGGTGGCCTCCAGCACCAGGTCGTCGATGATGGACTGGTTAAGCCCGAAAAAATGATCCTCGACCAGGTATTTTTTGTTGGTGTGATTGAGGCGGTTACACAGTTGTGAGGCCAGGTTGGTTAACTTGATCAGGGGATGGGTATCCTGTAACAGATCAGCGGATTTATGCTGGTAGCGGATGCTGTCGCTGAGCAGGGAGTCGACCCCCCAGTCATCAACGATATCGGCAGCAAGATCTGCACTGTTGACGCCGTACCTTTCTTCTTCTTTAAACAGCAAGGCATTCTGATCCGATACCGAATTCATGAGGGACTGGTACTGTTTCGGTTCATTGGTGAGCAATACCAGCTGACCCAGTTGATGAATCAATCCGGCCAGGTGAGCCTCGTCCGGATATTCGTAACCAGTCAGATTAGCCAGCTTACGGCAAAGTTGCGCACAGATAAGGGCATCAAGCCAGATACTGCCCAGTGTTTCGCCGAGTTCCTTGCTGAACTGGGAAAAGAACTGGTGAACAGCAGAGGTTAAAGCAATGGATTTGATGGTTTTGGTACCAAGTACCACCAGCACGCGCTTGAGTTCGCGCACATCATTCCACTGACTGTAAGCCGCTGTATTTGATATAGTGATGACCTTGGTGCACAGAGACGTATCTTTTTCGATAATCGCTTCCAGCTCTTCAATACTGACGTCTGTTTTGTGACAGAGGTCAATAAGTTTTATCAAAACATGAGGAGCCGGTGGCAGTCTGGTGCAGTCCAGATCTATATTATAATTTATAGTATTACGCATGTTATTTAATATATTGCATTAGATATATCTACTAAGTCAATGATTAAATTAATAAAATAGATATTAATATTTATCATGTGTGAAAGTTGTCCGGGTTTTGTAGTCTAGATTCATGAAATGAACCAGCAAATTCAGCATTTACAACACTCTTCTAGCATAGAATCCGCCCAGGTAATTGCAATTTCCAGTGGTTATTCTATTTCCGGAAAGTCATCGCTGGCCCTGAATCTGGCGATTTGCCTTTCTAATATGCAGAAAAAAGTCTGCGTGTTTGATGCGAATGACACGGTACCGGAACAAAAACTACTTTTCGGACGGCCCAGCGTGCTCACCATGAAGGACCTGATGGTGGGAGACATATCGGTCGAGGATTTGATTTACGAGGGACCGGCGGGTATTAAAATCATTCCGCAAAGCACCGGCATTGCCGAGTACTCCTCGCTACAGGCCGAGCATAAACAAAACCTGCTACTGGCCATTACCCAGTTACAACACGATTATGATTTCCTGATGATAGATACCGCTGCCGGTATCGATACTTCTACCATCAGTTTTTTACTGGGTGCTGGCTGTATCGTCATTACCATCACCCCTGATGCGGAATCCCTGACCGATGCCTTCTCGTTGCTCAAGGGCATCAAGCAACGTGTTTTCCAACAACCGGTCAAGGTCATCGTGAACCTGGTGGCCGGCGAGCTGGAGGCCCGTCAGATCATAGCCCGTCTCAGTATAACCGTCAGGAAGTACCTTGGCCTGCAATGTGGGGGATTAAGTTTTTTTATTATTGATGACCATATGCTGGCAGTCATTTCACAAACCAGCCTGGTCACCTTGCAGTATCCCGATAGCATACCCAGCCAGTGCCTGCAAAATATATCACTTCGTCTGCTCGAGTCGGTGCACACTGACAGCGCCTTGTTTTCATCCCAGTTGGCCGAGGTTGATTCGCAACTGAGGAGACCTGATGACAACCATCCCGAAGTGCTGGATGAGCCATCGGGCTGGATCAAGCAGGCTATGCATGCGGTGTACAACGACCCGCTGGAGCAGGTAGATCCAATCATGCATCAGCTCAATGATATCTGGCAGCAGCGCAAGAAAATGATCGAGCAAACCGGGCGCCACCCTAATGTGATTGAGCTGGAATTGCTGAAACTGAAAACCGCTATCCATTTTGCACGCCAGGTAGATACTGAAAATTAAAGAATTCCCTGACTGGCAAAGTGACCACGGGTCATGTGTAAAACCACATAATTAACAGGTTTAATCAAGTTAATTCCACCATTTGTCTATTTGCTCTTCATAGCGAGATTATGGATATCTACAATCAAGTCCATGAGCGCATTTTTAATTCACCTGCCGAAATAAACCATGTTAAGGTATTGTGTAACGGAAGATTTGAGCAGTTTTTCAAAGAAAAATGATTTTTAGTTTCCTCCCTGCAATTTTCCCTGCCAAAACTTCTGCGCATCCTGTAATCAGCCTGATTTACCTGATATTTCTGATTCTGTCGTCACTGCTGATTTCGCAGCCGGTCGTTGCCCAGAAATTCTTTATGGCCGAAGAACTGGTGGTTGCCGTTCCGCAAAAATATCCGCCTTATTACAGGCTGGACAAGGCTGGACAGCCACAGGGTTTTGCCATTGACGTGTTTAATGCGGTGGCAAAAAGGGCTGGAATACAGTTTCGTTACCAGGTTTATCAAACCTGGTCTGACGTGTTGCAGTCCATCAAGCAGGGAAACTCCGATATTATTCCTATTTTAGGGGTTTCTCAGCAACGACAACAGTATCTGGATTTCTCTTCACCGGTGATGACCTTTCCGGTTTCCCTTTTTGTTCGCAACAGTTTTCAGGAAATTAATACTTCCAAAGACCTGGGCAACAGTAAAGTGGCCGTGGTCAAAGACAATATAGCGATACCGCTGTTACAACAGCGTAAAGATATAGAGCTGGTTAGATACAGCAGCCTGGATATTGCGTTTGCAGCACTGATCAGTGGCCGGGTCGATGCTTTTGCCCATCCGCTTCCAGTTACCTTGAGTCTGGCCAGAGAAATCGATCTGGATGACAAAATCCGCGTGCTGGAACCTCCGGTGATGGAAGTAAAACCTGCCCTGGCGACGGCTAAAGGGCAGGAGAAACTTGCCCAGCAACTGGAAGTTGCGCTGAATGCTTTTCTATCCTCCGCAGAATATAAGCGTATTTACCAAAAATGGCTTGTTGAGCCGGAAAAAAGCTTTTGGGACGTGAAGAAGGTGTTCTGGAGCATGGCAGCATTGATGCTTGTCATCATTCTGACTTTTTTTATCTTCCGTCAGCGTGAACTGCTGGCGGTTAATGCCTCCCTGCAACAACAGATTGACGAAGCAACCAGCCAGTTAAGCCAAAGTAACGAATATCTGAAAGATTTGACGGTAACCGACACCCTGACCGGAATCAATAACCGGCGTGCTTTCGAACATAGTTTGAATGAGTTGATGACACGAGCGACACGCTACCAGCAGAGTTTTTCCATGTTGATTTTTGATATCGATGAATTCAAAAAACTGAATGACCACTATGGACACGATATGGGTGACCGCGTATTGCGTGACCTGGTGGAGAGAATTCAGCATATCGTGCGTGATGTCGATATTCTATGTCGCTGGGGTGGTGAGGAATTTACCATTCTAATGCCGCTCACGCTTAAAAAAGGTGCATTGAAGATGGCTGAACGCTGTCGTCGTGTTATCGCCGATGAACTGTTTGACGAGGTGGGTTCCGTCACTATCAGCCTGGGGGTGACCTGTTTCCAGGAAGACGATAATGAACGCATGCTGTTCAAACGTGCCGATGATGCCCTTTACGAAGCCAAGGCAAAAGGTAAAAACTGTGTGGTCTGGAAGGGGGGAGACTGCGAGCTGAAAGCATGACAGTATCCGGGTGTTCTATCACCGTACACCTGACTAAAAGTTTTTAACCCCTTTTTCATTTTTGATCCGTTACCCGAATACACACAACAACGGAGAAAAAAATGAAATTTTCAATTGTAATAACCACCTGTGCCCTGACCCTGTTGTTATCAGCCTGTGTTCAGGAGCAATCCCCGGAGACCGTGTCCGAGCTGGATGCATCTTCTTTGTCGCCGGGTTTAATCCATTCAGATGCCAGTAGCAAAGTGCCCACGTTGACATCCGGCTCAGTTCAAGCTGAAGCTGATTTCGATGGTCAGGGTGAAGCGCTGGTGATATCGCAGGCGGAAAAGGCAAATGTCGTCGGTATCAAGCGCCATGTCAATAGAATGCAGACCAGGGATCAGCTTGCCCGGTTTCAATTAAAAGAAATGCCACAGCTTTCGAGTTTAGCGGCCCCATCGGTTCATCAGCTTGCAAACCCGTTTGTCACCCATCGTGATAAGTATGCGGGTGTCACGGCAAACCCGGTGAAGCGGGTTGTTGAAGAACCGGTATCCACGTTTAGTATAGATGTCGATACCGGCTCCTATGCTCTGGTCAGGCGTCATCTTAACAACGGGGTTTTACCGCCGGATAACGCGGTACGGGTGGAAGAGCTGGTAAATTATTTTGATTACCATTACCCCGCGCCACAAGATAAAGAGGCACCCTTTAGTATTTCCACCGAGATTGCAAAAAGCCCGTGGAACGAAAATACCCATCTGTTGCAGATTGGATTACAGGGGTATTTACCTGCGGATGAAAAACGTTCCCCGGCCAACCTGGTCTTTCTGATCGATGTGTCCGGCTCGATGAATGCGCCCAATAAATTACCGCTGCTTAAAAATGCGTTTCGTTTACTGGTTAAAAAACTGGATAAACAGGACAGGATCACCCTGGTGGTGTATGCCGGTTCTTCGGGCGTGGTTCTGGAAACCACGCCGGGTGATCAGCAGGGGGATATCCTGGCCGCACTGGATATGTTAAGCGCGGGCGGATCAACACACGGTTCCTCGGGCATTCAACTGGCCTATGACATGGCCGAGCAGGCCTTTATCGAACAGGGTATCAACCGCGTCATCCTCGCTACCGACGGTGATTTTAACGTGGGTACCGTTAATCATGATGCACTGATTGACCTGATAGAGCAGAAAAAGAGCCAGGGTATTGCATTGACCACGCTCGGTTTTGGCAGTGGCAATTATAACGACCACCTGATGGAGCAACTGGCCGATCATGGCGACGGTAATTATGCCTACATTGATAACCTGAACGAAGCTAGAAAGGTTCTGGTTGAACAGGCTTCTGCCACGCTGCAAACCATTGCCCGTGATGTCAAGATTCAGATTGAATGGAATCCGGCGCTGGTGTCCGAGTACCGCCTGATCGGTTATGAAAACCGCCTACTCAAGCGTGAAGATTTCAACAACGACAAGGTGGATGCCGGTGATATCGGTGCCGGACACAACGTGACAGCTCTGTATGAAATTACCCTGGCAGGCAGTGAGCAGACCAGAATTGACCCGCTGCGTTATCAAACAAAAACGGAATATCGAGATAATAATGAATCGGAGCTGGCCTTTATCAAGCTGCGTTATAAAAAACCGCAGGGCAAAAAATCCCGTTTGATCGAACAGGCCTTGCTCAAGCAACAGATTCAGTCTTCCATCAATACCTCATCCGACAGCCTCAGGTTTGCTGCGGCAGTGGCGGCATACGGTGAACTGCTCAGGGGTGGTGAGGCCGTTAACCAATTTTCCTATACGGATGTTTTAACGCTGTCACGAGCAGCAAAAGGAGAGGATAAACACGGTTACCGGGCCGAATTTATCAACCTGGTGGAAATGACCGATTTGCTCGACTCTCGTGGTTAACTG
>JANTFY010000063.1 GCA_024763185.1 Gammaproteobacteria bacterium
CGGAGAGATACTTTTGGAAATTAGTTGGACAACCTTTCTACTGGAAATCCTTAATTTTCTGGTTCTGGTGTGGTTACTCAAACGGTTTCTGTATCGGCCCGTTATGTCGTTACTGGAAAAGCGGCGGCTGAAAATACAACAAAGTCTGGACGAAGCCGCCGAGCAACATGCCCAGGCCATTGAGTTGGAGCAGCAATATAAAACAAGGCTGGAGGACTGGGGCATTGAAAAACAAAAAATGATGGACGCACTGCAACAGGAGATACACAGTGAGCGAACGAAACGATTGGAGCAGCTGAAAAAAGAACTGGCCAGTGAGCGAGAAAAAACAATCGTCATTGAACAAAGGCAGCAGGCCGAGGTGTTATTGCAGTATCAGCATAAGGCTCATCAACAGGGTGCTCGCTTTGCCAGCCACCTGCTCCGTGCAATTGCCTGTGAAGAAATTGAGTCACACTTAATCGACCTGTTCATAAAAAGTGTCGAAAAGCTGGACCAGGAGCAGTGCGAAGTATTGCTTCGTGCCTGCAAGGCTTCAGCAGATGCCGTTTCTGTCACCAGCGCCTTCAATCTGTCTGAACGACAGCAACAGCGTTTGCAGAAAGAACTGGAAACCCTGTGCAAACAATCCGTAAAGATAGTTTACCAGCAAGACCCGGAGCTTGTGGCTGGTTTACGTATCGTCCTGGGGGCATCGGTGTTGGGTTTAAATTTACAGGATGAGTTGAATGGTTTTGTGGAATTGACCAGTGCAATCCGGTGAATTGACAACAGATTTTTTGAGCGGGGTTGATGACTGGATAAGCGCTTACCAACCCAGTGCCAGATTAACCGAGATTGGCGGCGTTGTTTCTGTCGGGGATGGAATCGCCTGGGTGAAGGGGCTTGCCTCAGCCACACTGGATGAAATCATGTTATTCGAAGATGGTAGTCGCGGTGTCGTTTTCGAATTGACCGAGGATCTCATTGGGGCTGTGCTATTAGATGAAACTCCCGCCCTGACCGCTGGCACCCGTGTGTTCCGTTCAAAACACAGTATCGATATTCCGGTGGGTGATGCGCTGTTAGGGCGGGTCATTGATCCGCTGGGCCTGGCGCTTGATGGCCATAGCGAGCCCGCAACAAAAGATCGGCAGGCACTTGAAAAGCTGTCACCGCCGATTGTTGCACGTGAGAATATTAAGGAGCCTCTGTACACGGGTATCAAGGTTATCGACACCCTGATACCCATCGGCAAGGGACAACGACAGTTGATTATCGGAGATGAAGGCCTGGGTCGGAGTTCCCTGGCCCTGGATACCGTCATCAATCAACAGCATACAAATGTTTACTGCATCTATGTTCTGATCGGGCAAAAGCGCTCCACGGTAACCAGTACCATTGAGCTATTACGCAAACATGGTGCCATGAGTTACACCACCATCGTGGTTGCCGAAGCCACGGCCTTGCCAGGACTGCAACACCTGGCCCCTTTCTCAGGTTGTGCGATCGCTGAATTCTGGATGCAGCAGGGCCGGGATACGCTGATCGTCTATGATGATCTTTCCACTCATGCAAAAACCTATCGCGAACTCTCCCTGTTATTACGGCATCCTCCGGGGCGGGAAGCCTATCCTGGCGATATTTTTTATGTCCATGCCCGATTACTGGAAAGAGCAACCTCGCTAAACACCCGTCATGGCGGTGGTAGCATGACCGCACTGCCTATCATCGAAACCCAGCAGGGAGAAATTGCCGCTTACATTCCCACCAACCTGATATCCATTACCGATGGACAGATTTATCTGGATCAGGAATTGTTTGTGGCCGGTTTCCGTCCCGCAATTGATATCGCACGTTCAGTCTCCCGCATTGGCGGCAGGGCGCAGCATGCTCGTATAAAGGAAGAAGCTGGAAGAATGAAGCTTGATTACCTGCAGTTTTTGGAACTCGAAGTATTCACCCGTTTTGGCGCGCAGTTGGAAGCATCCATGGAAGCAGCCATCAATCGGGGTAAGGTCCTGCGCGAACTGCTCAAGCAAGGACGATTGTCACCACACTCGATAGAATTTCAACTGGCCTGGTTAATCGCTTTTAATGAGGGTTATTTTTCAGCGCTGGATAGAGAACAATTACCTGAACTCCTGGAGAGACTGGCTGCGAGCGTAAGCCTGTCAAGCCTGACGCTGGATAGTCCGCGCAATCAATGGATAACGGCATTATGCGATTGGTTATCTATAAATCCGCCAGGCTGATGTAATGTCGCGACATCACGAACAGGCCACTCATCGTCGCAAACTGGGCGAGATTCGCAACATCATGAACTCAATGAAAACGCTCGCCATGATGGAGACCCATAAACTGGAGCGATGTATTGCAAACCACTCGGTCATGGCAGATGCCATACAGGTTATGGCCGGTGATTTTCTCCATTTTAACCCCCAGGTGTTGCCCGAGGTCGAGCCATTGTTGAATACCACCCTGATCATTGGTTCGGAGCGCGGATTTTGCGGTAATTTCAATGAACTACTGGCCAAGCAAATGCAGCGATTCTCTGCCGAGCTGGTTAACGCCGATACCACTTTGATAGCGGTTGGCAGCAAACTCAAACCACTCCTGAAAGATAAGTATAAAAATATTTATTTTATTAAAGGGGCCAGTGTCACTGAGGATATTTACGGCGTGGTTGATGAGTTGGCTGAAAGGCTGGGAGGGTTCAAACAGCCCACCACCCTGTTTATGCTCCATCACAACAACCAGACAAAGGAACTGGTGCTGGATAAGTTGCTGCCACCCTTCAGGAAAAATCATGCTGACAAAGTTAAGGCCCCCAACCCACCCTTGTTAAATTTGACAGCCAAAGAATTTTTTCTAGAACTGACCGAACACTACCTGATTAATTCACTGCATCAGTTCCTGTATGTTTCATTAATGGTCGAAAACGAGCGGCGAGTTCAACATCTGGATAATGCCACCCATTATCTCGACCGCAAGAATGAAGAACTTAATCGTAAAATTAACGCATTGCGCCAGGAGGAAATTATTGAAGAAATTGAAGTAATTCTTCTCAATGCTGCAAACAAGTAAGCCAAGCCATTTCCATACAATCCTTTGTACCGAACATGATGCGGATAAAAAATACAAAAATTACAAATCGCATCGTAATAAAGCCTGATGGACTACAACGAGTATTAATAGGGGCTATTTTCACAGGGATTCGGCAACACGCGAGCAGGCAGGTTGCTGCTGCATGTCCAGCGGTTAATCATGCCGGTATTTTGCCCGGGAGTGAAACGTAATATCTTGCCGCTACCAAAAGAGTCGTGCAGTTCACCCACTATGCTGCCATCACCGTCGATACTGACATAGGACAAAGACTTGCTGCCTTCGAAGGTGGTTTGAGGAAGATTGATGTCCTCCAGGCTATCCGGCCATTCGCCATGGCTCATGTAATATTCCATGACCGGTACCTTGACCGCTGTCAGTTCGGCCATGGCTTCAGACAGTCGCGCTTTAACGACATAATTATTGCCTATCTTTTCGCTTACGGAAGATGACTGGCCCTGGTCATTATCAACGGCTCCCCAGCCCAGAGCGGAAAACATTTTCTCAAACAGGCCTTTTTCCTGTTCCTCGAGGGGTGAATGGATGCTTAAATGTTCGACGAGTGTTGCATCGGAAAATAATTGTTTTGTGGCATTTTCAACAGCCTGCAAGACCACTTTTTGCCCTTCGTTATTGATCAGCCAGCTGTCAGCAGCGCCCTGGGTGAGTGTCTGGTAGATGACTTGCTGATGGTTCTGGTCATACAACTGCCAGTCGATATCGACGATGACCCGATGGCGATTGAATTTCTTCTGATAAAGTTTTTTATCGAGCATGGCCGGTTTATCAATATCGGCCGCACAGGAATCATAACGCAATGCCCTGATTTTGGCGTGCAAGCTTAAACCGCCCAGTTTGCGCTTCATGTTCAGTACATGGGTCTGGTCGGAAAGCCGGTATGGGTAGCCCAGGCTTTTGATAACTCCTGCCTGGGCCTGGCTGATGGCACTCTTTTTAGGGAACAGGCTGGGGTATTTGTTGTAGGCCTGCGGCCAGTTTCTTTTCATGACCGGGGTGCAACTGCTGCCAATGGCATACACGCCTACTGAAGAATCGATGTTTAATTCGGACCAGGGCTTTGGGTCCGAGACCACAAACAGCGGGTGCATCTGCCGATCACCGGGCTTGATGATGGGGTGGATGTTGTTGATTTTATCTGCGTTAAAGGCATCTGCAGAAATCGTTTTGGTTTCGTTTTTGATGACCAGGTGTTCGATAAAACGCGGTTCGGCAAACAGTTTTTCGGCGGCTTTACCGATGGCTTGCTGTAAAAGCCCGCTATTGCCCGCATCGGTTAACAGGTCGCCGGCATGGGCTGTTGTTTTTGACTGGTAAAGTATATGTCGATTGTCAAGCGACCTGAGCATCCATTTTACACTGACCTGGACGCGTTTATTGGTCAGCTTGCGCTTGGAGATGCTGTCCATTGACTTGTGCTTGCTGGAGGCCGGTAGGGAGGGCGCGCACAGGTCAAAGTTAATATCCATCAGCTGAGCCTTCAGTTTGAGGGCAGTTTCATTGTCATTGCCGACAGGCAGATTGGGGATATTCGGCATCATCCTGTAACCCAGTGGTTTTACCCGGTTAATGACCGCCTGGCTGGTTTGCGTTGGACTGGGTAACGTTACTTTCTTGCGGGTGGTGATATCCATCAACTGCAGGGGTTTGCTGGCAGTGCATTTTTCACCAAACAATACCCGTCCCACAGGCGTAGCGGGGTCAGAGTGCTTGCGCCAGGCATCGATATCCAGATCAAGAAACAGTTTTTTGTATTGTTTATCGTTTTCGGCCTGGATGGTGCTGTATTGTTCCGTTGCAGAAACCAGTTCCACCGGCTCTTCTTTGACCATGATCTGATCAATAAATTGCCTGTCTGAAAAGAGCGCAAGAACGGCCGACTCCATGGCCAGTTGAACGGACTGGTTGGCCGGGGTGTTCTTGTTCCAGCCACTGTAACTGCCCTCCGTTACCGTTTCATAAACCAGGGTCTGGTCGCGATCGCTTTTCAACTGCCATTTCACTTTCATGTAAACACGATTCTTGGTGAACTGGTATGAGGAAATGTTTTCAAGCGGGAGTGAAGTCTTGCTGCGACGGATATTCGGTGCACAGGTCCTGAGATTCAATTCAACAATCTCGGAATGCAGGCTTAACCCGCCTGAGCGCTTCAATTTTTTGATCAGTTCATAACGCTGGGTTCTGTTGGCCTCGTAATCCAGGCCATTGATCACTTTTACAGCATGCTGGGATAAGGCTTTCTCCTTGGGCAGGAGATTGCTGTGATGAACAAACACTTCGGGTGTTTTTATTGCACCCCGGGAAGTACAGGCTTTGCCGATATGATAGGCACCCAGTTTGATCGATTTGCCCGATTCCGACTCTTTTTTCCAGAAATATACGGTATCCAGCAGATGCAGGGGGCGGGAGGTTCTTTCATAAGGACGGATGATCGGTTTACCGGTGACCTGTGGACTTGGTGAAACGTTTTTGTTGTGTTGCAGCGGTATCGTTTTGGACTTGAGTTGCTTGTCCTTGTTGGGGGCCTTGTCGGAATAGTGGACCTTGCCATGTTCATCCACCCATTTATAAAGTTCTGCATGGGCGCTGGTGGTGATGGAAAAGATTATAAAAACTGCGGCAAGATATTTGATAAAAAGGCTCATGAGATTTCGGGTTAGATGGAAATGAGTGAGTGGATCGAATGAATCCTTACATGGCTATTATATAGACTGCTGGTTTCAAAACGACAAGTATGAGATTGGATCTAACCCTTTTAATCTCAAGCCAATGGCTATCAGCCAGTGGACTTGGATAACTGGGCCAGGTCCTTAAAAGTTTATAAGGTCAAAATGGGGGTTGGGGGTCAGTGCCTGCATTTTTTTAATGCTCTCCAGATCTATTTTTATGCTTTCAGTGCCCGAGCTTAATTGCAGGTATTCTTTTTTATCAGCACCGGTCAGCGTGGTTTCGGCCCGGCCTTCAATCTGTTGCTGGTCTTGCAGGGTAAGCCTCACCTGTAAATGATACAGGCAGGCGATTTCCACGTAATCATGTATGGCGCAACGGATCATGATTGTTGCCGATGGCCGTAAAGTTGCTGGTACAGGCCATCGCGTTTGACCAGCTCATCGTGGTGCCCCTCGTCGATGATTTTTCCGCCATCGAATACATAGGCGCGATCGGCCTGCCTGATGGCGCTGAGCCGGTGCGCAATGATCAGCGTGGTGCGGCCCTTGAGGAAGTCCTGCATGGCCTGGTGCAGTTTTTCTTCCGTGCTGGTGTCGAGCGCCGAGGTGGCCTCGTCCAGTATGACGACCCGTGGTTCGGTCAGGATCATGCGCGCAATGGCCAGGCGCTGACGTTGTCCGCCGGAAAGCCGGATACCATTACGGCCGACTATGGTATCGAGGCCTGATTCCAGCGCCTCGATGGTGGATTTCAACTGCGCGATAGCAAGCGCTTGCCACAGTTTTTCCTCGGAGATTTCCAGCCCCATGGTCAGGTTGTTGCGAATCGTATCATTGAACAGGGCCGGGTGTTGCAGCACGGTGGCGATATGGTCACGTACGGTTTGCAGGCCAATGGATTCGGTCGCCACACCATTAAAATAGATGTGCCCTTTGGACGGCGCATAGAGCCCCAGGATGACCTGCACCAGGGTGGACTTGCCACCCCCACTGGCGCCGACCAGGGCGATTTTCTCGCCGGGTTGAATATCCAGCGAGACGCCATCCAGCACCGCTTCACCATCACCATAGGCAAAATGGATGTTGTCGATCTTCAGACTGGCTGTGGTGTGGCCCTTGAACGGGTTTTTTACGGGCACATAGACCGGTTCCCGTTTCAGTTGCAGTATGCGGTTTAAACGCTTCAGTGCCGCGTTGGCTGAAAAATAACTGTACTGAATACTTAAGATTTCCTGAACCGGTGTCATCATGAACCACAGGTAGGCATACACGGCAAACATCTGGCCAATACTGAGCGAGGAAAAAACCACCATCAACATGCTGACGGCGCGGAATACTTCAAATCCCATCAGAAAGATAAAAAACGACAGGCGATTGGCTGCATCACTTTTCCAGCTGAAATTGGCGGAACTCTGTTTCACACCCTGCGCGTGATCGATGACGCGTAGCAGGTAATGACGTTCACGGTTACTGGCACGGATCTGTTGAATGGCATCCAGCGTTTCGGTCAGTGATTGCTGGAAGATTTCTACCGCGGAGTTTTCCTTCTGTTTGAGCTGTTTGACCTTCTTCCCCAGCACCGTGGTGAAGTAAATCACGATCGGATTCATGATCAGGATAAACAACGCCAGTTGCCAGTGAATCCACAGCAGGGTAATGGCCACGCCGCTGACGATCAGTATGGCGACCAGGAACTTGCTCAGCGCGCTGCCGATAAAGGTATCCACGGTATCAATGTCGGTCACCAGGTGAGAGGCCACAGCCCCGCTGCCCAACACCTCGTATTCGGCCATCGAAATACTCTGTAAGCGGTTCAGCAAATCCTTGCGCAAATGAAAGGTGATGTCCTTGGCAACCAGGGTGAATTCACGGGTTTGCCACACCGACAACAGGGTACCGATAAAACGCAACGCAATGGTGAGTAACATAATACAGCCGATGAACAGCACGGGTCCGTGCAGGCTTTCAGCAAACAGGGGTTTGATCGTTTCGACAATTATGCCGGGTTTGTCGAGCAGGATCTCATCCACCATTAATGGCATTAGCATGGGTACCGGCACCAGGATAATGGCGGCAACAATGGCGATCAGGTGTGCCTGTAGCAGGGTTTTTTTATGTTGCCTGGCCAGTTGCCAGACCTGGTGCCAGTTAATTTTATCTTGCGTGGTAGGCAGTTTGTCAGGCGTCACTATAAAGCCTAAGTCCGAAGTCATAAAAATCGATTCATATTCGCAGTTTTTATGGCAGGCTACAACTGTTGAAGTGTATTGCTTTGTCCACTTTTCCTTTAAAATACGCAGGTTTTAAAAAACCATAATACCGTTTAACAATAATCAGAGGAAAATGATGAAATTCAAATTTGTATACAACAGCCTGTTGGCTTCATTCTTGGTCCTGTCGGTACCGGTTCAAGCTAGTGTCAAGATTGGCATGATCACCACCTTGACGACCAAGGCGGGTTACCTGGGGGAAGATATTCGTGATGGCTTCAAGCTGGCTATAGAGCAGGAAGGGGGAAAACTCGGTGGTGTCGACGTTGAGCTGATGGTGGAGGACGATGGCCGTAAACCCGGTAAAGGACGGCAGATAGCCGAGCGTTTTATTAAAAGTGACAAGGTCAAGATCATGACCGGTATCGTTTTTTCCAACGTGGCCATGGCCGTTGTACCCAAGGTGGTCAAGGATGATGTGTTTTATATCAGCCCCAATGCCGGGCCTTCTGCATTGGCAGGAAAGGGTTGTCACCAGAATTATTTCAATGCCGCGTGGCAAAATGACAATCTGCACGAGGTGATGGGACAATATGTGAATGATGCCGGTTTCAAATCTGCCTATATCCTGGCACCGAACTACCCGGCGGGTAAGGATGCGCTGGCCGGTTTTAAACGTTATTACAAGGGCAGTATTGCCGGCGAGGTATACACCAAGCTGGGACAGTCGGACTACGCCGCGGAGCTGGCCAATTTGCGCGCGGCCAAACCGGATGCGGTTTTTTTCTTCCTGCCCGGCGGTATGGGTATCAACTTTCTCAAACAATATGCCCAGGCAGGTCTTAACAAGACCATTCCGGTTTTCGGTCCGGCATTTTCGTTCGATGCCAGAATTTTGAAAGCGGTGGGTGATGCGGCTGTCGGTGTGTTAAACGGGTCGCAGTGGAACCAGGATCTGGACAATGCCGCCAACCAACAGTTTGTTACCGCTTTCAAGCAGAAATACAACCGCATGCCGACGCTGTATGCCAGCCAGGGTTATGACACGGCACGTTTGATCGCCAGTGCGCTTAAAGCCACCGGCGGCAAACCCGACAATATGGCCGCGTTTCGTGCTGCGCTAAAAAAAGCCGATTTTGACTCGGTGCGTGGCAAATTCCGCTTCGGAGCCAATCATCACCCGGTACAGGATATCTATGTACGCGAAGTGGTGAAAGACGATACGGGTATTCATAACAAAACCCTGAAAAAGGTGTTCACTGACCATGTTGATGCCTATGCAGAACAGTGTGTCATGCCGCCTTCAGCCCCGGCGGGACTGACATTCAACTAGTATTTTTTTGATGTTGCCGAAGTAGGGCATGCTGCTTTTTTTTGAACAGCTGTTAAACGGCCTGCAACTGGGTTTTATGTTATTCCTGTTGTCGGCTGGCCTCACCCTGGTGTTTGGGGTCATGAACCTGATCAACCTGGCGCATGGTTCGTTTTACATGGTGGGCGCTTACGTGGCAGCGACGGTCATGCAGCATAGCGGCAGTTTCGCCCTCGCACTGCTGTTGGCGTTGCTGTCTGCGGCGCTGTGTGGGCTGCTGGTTGAAATCATCGTGCTGCGTCACCTGTATCGGCGCGACCATCTCGACCAGGTGTTGGCAACCTTCGGCCTGATTCTGTTTTTCAACGAAGGCACGCGCATGATCTGGGGACGCCAGCCCCTGTTTATGCAATTGCCGGAGTTCCTGTCCAGCACGGTGGAAATTTTGCCGGGCGTCCCTTACCCCCTTTACCGGCTGGTGATTATCGCCGTCGGCCTTGCGGTCGCCGTGGGACTTTACCTGTTGATCAACCAAACCCGTCTCGGTATGCGCATCCGGGCTGGCGCCAGCAATCGCGACATGATTGCGGCACTGGGCGTTAACATACGCTGGTTATACAGCCTGGTGTTTGCACTGGGGGCTTTGCTGGCCGGTTTTGCCGGGGTCATGGCCGCACCGGTGTTTGCCGTGGAATCCGGCATGGGCGAGAGTATTTTAATATTGACTTTCGTGGTCATCGTCATCGGCGGCATCGGTTCGGTCAAAGGCGC